>NZ_AUBP01000010.1 GCF_000429305.1 Desulfovibrio inopinatus DSM 10711 | reverse complement strand
AGCGTTCCGGCCCCAGAGTTAATTCAGGGACTTCAGGCTGAATTTGTAGCCGCCGACAAGGCTTATGACTGCAACAGCTTCATAAGTCTCATTATCGGACAGAATGCCAAGCCTGTTATTCCGCCCAAAAAGAATCGTCGCAACCAGCGGAAATACGACAAGCACATTTACAAAGAACGACATCTCGTAGAGTGCTTTTTTTGCAAGCTCAAAGAGTTTAGACGAATCGCTACTCGTTACGAAAAATTGCAGATGACTTTCTTGGCAATGGTTACTATCGCCTCATGTCTCATCTGGTTGCGGTAATTTAGAAACACGCCCTAGTTGCTCTTAGCACCACTGAGTTGGCAAACAAGAGGAATGCCATCGCTATTCACGATAATATGCCGTTTTGTCCCTGATTTGCCTCGGTCCATTCGGTTCGGGCCTGTCTCTTGGCCCCCCGGGGGGAGGAAACAGAGCCGGCGTCAATGGAGAAACGTTTCCATCACTGAAAGATACGAATCATCAATAAGACTGGCTAAAGTTCACATATATTCGAGCTCATGAGAACCAGTTCCTTTGATACGTGGCTTACCCGCCTTCGTGATCGACGTGCAGCGATGCGGATAGAGGCCCGGCTCGACCGTGACGTTTTGACTTGGTTCCGGACAAAGAAAAAGAAAGGCTATCAGACCGCCATCAATGCCGTACTGAAAGCCTTTGTTGAGAGCCAGGAACAAGGCAAAGCCTAGCCGGATTATCAAAACTCAGGATTTTCCTGATTTCTTCGGCGTGCATTCTGTGCGACAAGCAGAATAAAAACCGGAGGAATCCATGAAGAAAATATGTTTTCTGGTGGCGGTGTTGTGTTGTCTCTTGGCGGCAGGGCTGGCGTGGGCGGCGTTTCCTGAACCGCCGGAGAATGCGAAATACATTGAAGTTGACATCCCTGTCGGTGGTTTATTCGGCTCTGCTTTTGACTACTGTAAGTTCTCCCTAACGTTTTTTATTTCTGGGAATGACCTGTATGTGAAGGCAAAACGATTAGAATCAGGGCTTACATGGGTGTCTGTGGTTTTATTTCAAAACAATTTTTTTTCTGCTGTTTCAGCATACGCTGAAGATGGAACCATCACGGCTATATTTAACGGAACCTATCGGTTGGGGATAGACACCAACCCAATATCAAATACAATAGACATTCATACTCCTTTTTATGTTGGTGTGCATGACGGAGATAATAGAGTATACTATACCTACCCTGATGACTTCATTACCGGCGCCCCCGAACCAACACCAACACCGACGCCAACCTGTGATTGTGATGACACTGACGGTGATGGCGTTCCTGACGATTGGGACGAATGTGCCGACACGTCAGCCAACATCGCGGTTAACGCCAACGGGTGTGCAGCAACATTGCAAGTACCCGACACTGACGCCGACGGCGTCGTAGACGCCTGGGACGAATGCGCCGACACGCCAGCCAACACCGCGGTCAACGCCAACGGCTGTGCGGCCACATTGCAAGTTTCAGACGCAGACGGCGACGGCGTCCAAGACGCGTGGGACAAGTGCGCGGACACGCCGACAGGATCGCTCGTTGATGCCACGGGTTGCCCCGGAGAAATGGAAACCGACCTTATGATTGTGCCGATGGTGATAAAAGAGCCAGCGACCAATTGACACCCCGCCGCAAATGATTGATTTCTGGTGTGATGGGTCGGGAACACAACCCGGCCCGCACGCCAGGGGGAAGCCATGACACTCTTATTCGACGACGCCAAAAAGCTGGAAAAGGCCGTGGGAGAAGAAGCGGCTGAAATTATTGTAAAGCTGTTTGAAGCCCAAGATGCCGCAATGCGCAAAGACCTTGCCACCAAGGCGGATCTTGAGCTTGGTCTGAAAACACTTGAAGTCAACCTCGTAGGACGCATGGCCGAGACCAAAGCGGAAACCATCAAATGGGTCGCCGGTCTCCTCCTCGCCCAAGCTGCCGTCATTGCTGCACTGGTCAAGCTGCTGACGTAAATGAACCTCGGTCACACGGCCGGGGCCTCTCCTCGAAAGAACTCAGCACAAACTACGTCCACCCCGGCGCTGTTCAACATCACCGCTCGCCCGCACCGAGGACACACCACCTCAAACCGCACAACAACGCCCTTCCCAAGAAGTTTGTCACATTCGGGCAACGATGTTCTTTGTTCATTGCGCCACCCACCACGAATCAAGAATCGCTTAGAATTGAATTTTTTCAGGACGGCATAATCAAATCAATATAGTTTTGCCAAGCGCATATGCTCTCTTGCCAATCATAAAAGGCTTCTTCATTCGTGTATTGTATTACAAAAGAGAGAAGACAAACTCGCGACATGGAGTCATAATCAGTACTCATTGCAAGAAACGAATAAAGACGCGCCTTTCCCCTCCACCAAAGGAGGGTAAGGCACGTCTTTTTGCCCGCACTGATTTTTATAGTCAGAAATTTATGAAATAAACATCAGGAAAAACCTGATTTTTCAAATAAACAATCCCAATGCACTTGTTTGCGATATTGTTATTCTCTTCTCCAAACTTCGAATGCGGGGCAGCATTCTTCCCCAATATATCAAATGCATATCTTTCAGGCTTTCCTCTCATTCTGTTTATCAATAATTTCACATAATTGCAGCAAAAACAACGAGCTCTCATAATCCTGATTAATGAATTGGAAACCAACAGTGCTACCGTGTTCAGCAACCCACAGCACCATACCCTCAAAAATATGACTTTCCGATTCAAACAACAGGGTCACTTCAACATATTCACGCACTCGAAACGACGATGCGTTATCAAATTTTACGGACATTCCACCCATGGAAATATTCTGCAGCAATCCATCGGAATGAATTTGGCCATCTTGGCGTGCAATAATGACACGAAGAGATTCACGAAGCTCAACACGCCGAAAGTTGCGTGCATCCTCGCCGGTAGTTTTTTTCTTGCGAGAAACATGACGTTGGGCAAGCGCTGAATCAACAACGGATTCAAAAAACATCTGTAAACTTGTATCTGACCGTTTCAGGTGTCCAAGGAGTGAATATAATTTATCCTGATCGAGGGAAATAGTAATATGAACATTCTTCATTCGTTAGGCCTCCTCTCCCCCGAAATAGGCAACTCGCTCCGACAAACACAATTACTGCAATCTCACCCAATATATTGCCCTCTCTACTCCTGGAAAACAATATATCTTCAAAACTTCTTCAAATTTATATCAATTTAAACGAAAAAGAAACATTACCCTCCTTCAACGCTTGAGAAAATACATATTACTCCTTCTTCGTAAATAATAATCACTCCATCTTACCATACCCTTAAACGCTCTATTGTTTCAACATCAGGTGTAAAAGGGTTTTTCGCAAGAGAGGGGATAGCTTCGGTATACAGATGTGCAAAGGGAGTATCAAGAAGACGTGCATTAATCGCATGAAAAAGCAATATCTCTAATCCAAGAACATCAGCGACGTTATATGAGAGGAGCGTATCAAGGACCTCGGATCTACATGTTCGCTCGTACTCATTCCATAATACGACTGCAAAAAAGCCATCGACTCCATCAAGTTCCTTCCGGTCTAGCCCAAAATGCTTTTCACACTTCTTTAACCCTCCCTTTATACCCAGAGCACACAATATATTTCGTAAATCAATATGCGCTTTGGGCAAGCGAATATCAAAAGACCGCTTGAGAACCGGGACATCAAAGCAGCGGCCATTATAGGTAACAAGCACTTTGCTTGATTGTATGTCTTCGGCAAATTGTTCAATATTTTCACCTTGTACATAGGTTCGAACATGCTCGCCATCGTAATAGGCAATCGTTGTGATATTGTTCTCGGTGCTTCCATCGGTTTCAATATCAACAAATGCCAACTCATGCTTAAAATCGGGAAAAAGTCTCCACGTTTCTGGAGCCTTGAGCCGTTCCCCAAAAAATTCAGCGTCTCCGGCTTCGCGATGTTCTGTTGCACGTTCGAGTTCAGGCCGAATGAGTTCCATTTTTCCGGCTGACAAGGGAGGAGAAGTGCTCGCCAATAAGTCATCCCATGAATGAATCCCTTTAGACCAAATCTTAACTTCAGTTGCCGGTCCAATGCCCTGTAAATGTGAAAACGTATGCTGCAACATGCGCTTAAATGTCTCCCAAATGCTGAATAACTTGCTTGTATAAGCCGCCTTCAGTATACTTCATTGTTTACCATTGTATAAACACAAACATTCTTCGGACCACAAATTCAAAAACGGAGCACAAACCATGCGTATTCTCAAACGTCTGGCACTGGCTATTATCGCGCTTGTGGCCTTCTCACCTGCAGCCATGGCCGAAACGTACGTCGTGTCGATAAACCAATTTGTTGAACACCCTGCTCTCGATGCTGTACAAAAAGGGTTTGTCGACGCCATGAAAGAACAAGGACTTGACACAAAATACAATATTCACATTGCCCAGGCCAATCCATCCACCACGGTCCAGATCGCGAGCCAGATCCTTGGCGAAAATCCCAATCTTGTTTTGGCTATCGCCACGCCGTCAGCTCAAGCGTGCGCTCAGAAAATCAAAGACATCCCTGTTCTGTTTTCTGCTGTGTCCGACCCCGTTTCTGCTGGGTTGGTCAAAAGCTTTGAAAAACCAGGAAGCAATGTCACGGGCATGTCCGATATGAGCCCCGTCGACAAGCAAATGGAACTCATCAAAACGATTGTTCCCGGACTGAAAACTCTTGGCGTCATTTACAATGCAGGTGAAGCCAACTCTGTCGCGCAAATCGATCTTGTCAAGAGTGAATGCAAGAAGCTCGGTATAGGTGTTGAAGAAGCCACAGTTGCGAATTCGAGCGGTGTCTATCAAGCTGCACAAAGTCTCATCGGCAAATGCCAAGCTGTCTACATTCCCTTGGACAATACGGTTGTTTCGGCACTCGAATCAGCGATTAAAGTTGCTGCAGAACATAAATTACCGTTATTTAGCTCTGATACCGAGTCGGTTGGTCGCGGAACCATTGCCGCGTTGGCCATCGACTACTATCAAATGGGCCGACAAACTGCAAAAATGGCCAAAAAGATTCTTGTTGAAGGCCAAAAACCAGCAAGTATGCCTGTCGAAACACTTGATGATCTTGAGCTTATGGTCAACCTCAAAGCTGCCAAATCTATGGGTGTCGACATCCCCAAAGCTGTTTTGGACAAAGCCGATAAGATTATTGAATAATATATCAGCATTGTTCAAAACATACCATGATGTAATAAAAGCCCCGATCTCAATCGGGGCTTTTATTTAATCTTCTTCATCGAGCCAGTCATTAAACTCGTGAAGTTCACTTGACCAAGCAGCACTGAGCCGGAGTTCCAAAAATGTTCGATACACGGCATCAAGAAAGGCCGTGCCCCGTTCTAGTAAAAACATCTTTTCGAGAAAAGGTGAATCAGGGTCATCACCTTCCTCAAGTTTTGTATCAACTTTGGGGGTTTTAAAGCTATTCAAGCTAAAATCATCAGCACGTAACTGAATCGTCCAGTCTCCAGCGTCAAGCTCAAAACGGAGCAATGCACGATCGACGCGCTTGCCATGACGAATACCAAGTTTGGCTTCAGAAAACTGTGCATTCGGTCCACTGACGCTGGCAGTTTCGACGTTATCCCCTTCTCCACCGCGAACTGTCAGCTTCTGTTCCAAATACAAATTGAACTCTTCATCGTGGGCAGTTTTAAAAACGTTGCCGTCTTTTTCACTGCGAAACCAAAGCCAAGTCAAAAACTCCTGCCCCAAAACTGCATCGACGAGTGTGGCTTTTTCAATATCCATAGCGTAGCGTCCCTTGTCTACCGGCCAAATTCACAGGGTTCAAGTTCGTCCAAGAGCGCATGACGCGAAGGATCGAGCAATCGCTTCCCTAAAAAATATGGTGTCATTGGTTCAAGATGGAGCTCAAATGTCATGGTAAACAAATCTTCAAACAACTCGCGAGTTTTGCCATTCGTTGAGTTGAAATAGATTTCATGCTTCATGAGATCCCATGCCGCTTCAAAAATGGCAGGAATCGGCATTGATCGCGCAAGAAGTTTCAACCGCACTTGCTCTCGAATTTCTTTTTTACGGTCTTTCCCGATAAACGTTTTTCCAGACTCCTGCATGGCTTCTTTTTCTGCTCGTAAAGCCAACTCAACATATTTCTTATAGACAGCCGGAGCGATACGTCGCGTATCCAATCGCAAAGAAAAAGCCATAAAATGGGCTTTTTCAGGGGGAGCAGTCACCCAGGCGGTATCAAGCCAGTCATCGAAACATACCCAGCCGAACGAACGTTCATCGGCAGTTGCATCGATTTCCTGAAATGCATGTTTTGTCAAACGCTCCGGAATCTCCCGAAGGCGTTCCTGGGATACATCACCGACGATAGCGTAGCGCGTGAAGCTGCCACTAGAAGAAACAAGCCCCAAGACAACCTCCTTCGATTGGGGGAATAAAAACTCACAACAGTTCCATCCGGTCCGGGAGTCTCGAAAACAAGACATGCCGTTCGATGAAAACATGACGAAATGTTTAGAAAATGTCTATGGGTGTACCAATGGCGTGAAAAAGCTTAGCCATTGCAATCTGATGATCGGCCATAGCCTGGTTCAGTTCACCTTCGGCCTGGGTCAACTTGGCTTGCGCATTCAGAACATCGGTAATAGTGCCAATCTGGAGGCTATAATTCACTTCAGCAGCTTTAAAGCTTTCACTTGCAGCGTCCAAAGCCTTCTTTCCTGTACGAATTTGTTCCAAAGCTTCGCCAACAGCTAAATAATACGTCGTGACTTCGCTTGCAGCCTGATTTCTCAAATCCTCAAGCACGAGACGTTTTTCACGCTCCTTATGCTTGTATCGTCGAAATTCATAATAATCGCGTCCACCTTCAAACAACGTGACAGAAGCATTCAGCCCGAGACTCCAGTAATCACGTTCCGTATCATCACGATCTGGGTCGTCATAATCAATCTGTTGATTCACATAACTAAAATTGAGCGAGACGGTTGGAAAGAAGCGACTAAAGATAATTTGTGCATCTTTTCGAGCGAGCTCCACTTGTTTTTGGCCTTCTTCAAGATCAAGCCGCCGGTCAAGCGCCAAACGAATGCACTCTTCTAAAGTAAATGAAAGAGGAGCAACCATTTCTTCCAGTTCGCCGACAAAATGCACATCGGCTAACGGAGGTAAATTGAGCAACGTGCACAGCTTCACATGATGTTTTTGAACATTATTTTTCGCCCTGACCAAACTTTTTTCTGCTAACGCGAGGTCTACCTCCACCTGTAGCACTTGCTGCTTGGTCACCATGCCGACATCATAAAATGCACGAGCTGATTCAAGTTGTTTTTTTAACCGGATAATTGCTTTTTCGACTATTCGGATATCGTCACGAGCTTTAAGCAAGTTATAAAATGTAGTCTGAATATCCTCCACAAGATCAATACGTTCTTGTTTAAGATTAATATCGTATACATCCTTATTGATCTTGGCACGGCGATATGTATTGACGATCCCCCCACCCGAAAACACTGTTTGCGATGCGCTGAGAGTAAATGCATCCGTTCGTTGTGATACAAAATTTGTATCAGTCTCATTCAGACCGGAGTTATCAAGACGTTTGAGAGAGTAGCTCGCCGAAATCTTAGGGAAAAAAGCACCGCGCTTTGATTTAACATCTGCATCGGCCTCATGCACGAGTTCTTTGGCCGCCGAGATGGATGCATTCGAAGAAAGGCCCCGTCGTATGCATTCCGCCATATCGTAATTCAACGTCTTTTTGGATGGTTTCGCAGTGGAAGTACCGGCTATCACCGGCATTGAGAATACACAAAACAATACGAGAATCAAAAACGAAAGCCAAACCCGTCTCATAATCTCACCAAAGCGTTAAAGGCCTTCATTTACAGTCATTTCGCGCAACCACGCATCAAGGACATCGCTCGAAAGCTGATTGGCCCATAGAGTTCGCCAATTACGGATGTCACGTTCCCATTGTTTGTCGTTAAATGAGATAACGACAGCATCGGCACGTCCAACATGCGTCTCAAACGAAAACGCCTCGGCCAATGAAAACGCTTCAGGATTATTCGCGTAGTCAAAAATGAAATCAATCATAGCTCGAACTTGAAAAAGACGTGCCATTTTCCGAATAGGAAAATCGGGCTGAAGAAGATCAGCCTCAAACTTATCAACAGCACGCTCACCAGGTAAAAACATATCGTTTACATCGTCACCCGCCACAGCCCAATATGTCCGTGCCAATTGTTCACGATGCCCTGGAGGTAGGCCGTAGAACCAGTGTAAAACAAGTTCTATCGGTTCAGTGCAGTCATTATGGTTCATGAGTTCCTCGAAATTCTCGCTTCCCTCAAGAACGTGCTTAGTCTGTAAAAACTTTCTTTAGACCAACCACCAGAGGTTCTGACACATAGCTCAACAGCGTACGCGGTTCAGTCGCAATAAATGCTGTTGCTGGCATACCAGGTGAAACATAAAGATCCTTTTCTTTCATATCATCTTTATCGATTTCAACACGTGCAATATAGTGCGGCTGCTCGATGCCAATTTCACGATCAGGTCCAACGAGGTCCGCCGAAACATAGGAGACGGTACCCTTGATGTATGGCATATTTCTTGCTGAGAACGCACTCAACATGACTTCTGCATGTTGCCCTGTATGAATGTGAATAATGTCTTTCGGTGCAACAACACATTCCACTACAAGTGGTGTATTGACAGGTACAATTTCCATGAGCTGTTCACGACCAGCAATAATCCCGCCGACAGTATGCACGGAGAGATCAACAATCTCTCCAGCAATAGGAGCCTTGATCGTCATACGGCGCTGCAAGTCTTCAAACGGTTTTATTTGCTCACGCATTTCAAAAATTTTGCCTTGCAGTGAGCTAAGATAATCGGCTGCTTTCAATCGATACGTTGTCTGTTCTTCAGTAATACGTAGCTTCAACTCTGCAATACGCTCTTTTGCCTGGGCAATACTACTATGAATTCGCCCTTGCTCCCCTTCTTGCATAGCGAGACTTCGCTCAACTTCCAACAGACGAGATTTGTCAAGGTAACGCCCTTCAACAAGTTGCTTTTTTGCATCTCGTTCATCACGCAAGTGAGAGATAATACGTTTAACGGCATCGTATTGTACGTTGTAGCCGACAATCTGTTCTTTGAGCTGTTCAATCTGGGATTTGAGGAGCTGAATCCGCTCATTCAATGTCTGACGATTAACGTCAAAAACTCGCGTTTCAGCTTTCATTAATTCGCGTACAGTCGCTTCAGACTGCCGCTCGATAATGTCATTCGGCCATGAGATCGATGATTGGAGTTCCTTTTCCGCTTCCAACCGAGTAGCTAAGATCTCAGAAGCCGCAAGCCTATTACCCAGCTCACCCATTTTGGCATCGGCAACTGTTGGGTCAAGAATAAGAAGCGGTTGTCCTTCAGTAACGACATCACCGTTTTTCACCAGAATCTCGCGAACAATACCACCCTCAAGATGTTGAACAACTTTTCGTTCCGATGAAACTTTAATGTAGCCACCTGCCGTCACCGCCCCGCCAATGGGTGCGATCGCAGCCCATGCTCCAAAAATAAAAAAGAACAAGATGATAATAGCCCAGCCCATGACGACAAATCTGCGGGCGGAACTACCAGTTGCTTGTTTTTTACGAAAAAGCATGCCTTTTTCTCTGCTCCCATACGACAATGATACCGCCAACAAGCCGGTCGTCGCTGTGACGTTGATTTAAAAAGAAGACACAGAGCCCAACATTTTACTCCGGATCTTTGACAACAACAGGCTTCTGGGGCGGAGCAGCTTGGTTCGCCGCTACTCGCACTTTTCTTGATGACTTGGGGCCTGATTGAACAGGAGACTTTTGCATGAGCTTGTTGAAGACAGCCTCTCGAGGGCCGAATATCTGCATCTTTCCTTCGTTAAGAACGAGGACTTTGTTTACCGTCGCCAGAATGCCTGGTTTATGGGAAACAATGATAACCGTCACTTTGCGTTTTTGTAAGGTTGCCAAACACTCATGAAGTGCTTTATCGCCAGCTTCGTCTAAATTGGAGTTCGGTTCGTCAAGAATGAGATACTTTGGGTCGCCATACAGGGCACGAGCCAAACCAATCCGCTGTTTTTGGCCACCGGACAAAATATTGGATCCCTCACCAACAAGACTGTCATATCCTTGCGGTAATTTCAGGATCATTTCATGGACCTGAGCCAGTTTCGCGGCAGCTACGACTTTTTCCGAGTCAACCTCTCCCATACGAGCGATATTCTCACTCAAAGTGCCACTAAAAAGCTCAACTTCCTGCGGTAAATAACCAATATAAGGCCCAAGTAATTCTTGGTCCCAGGAATAGACATCAACACCGTCAAGCCTGACATTTCCAACAGACGGTTTCCAGACACCAAGCAACATGCGGCACAATGTTGATTTCCCAGCCGCACTTGGCCCAATGATACCCAGAGCTTCACCAGGAGATAAGCTAAACGAAATTCCCTGAAGAATCGTCCGTTCCTTAAGGCGTAAAGAAACATTGTCAAGTCGAAGTGCACCAACCGGTGGAGGGAGTTCCATTGGTTCCTCTTTCTTTATCTCAAGGAACAATGCATCAAGACGCTTATAGGCCGCATACGATTCGACCATTTGACGCCAACTTGAGATCCCTCTTTCGACAGGCGAAAGCGCTTTACCAATAATAATGGAACTAGCAATCATTGCCCCGGCGGTACATTCACCAAGAATAGCTAAATAAGCCCCGACACCGTAGATGGACACCTGCAAGACCATACGAAACCCAGAGCTGACCGATAACATGAATGCCGATCGGGTACTTGCTGTAGTTTGCAGCTCCGAAACACGATCATCAATATCACTGACGCGTCGCATTACTCCAGAAATCATGCCCATACCGCGAACAACAGGAGCGTTTCGGAGGCAGGTACCAATAAACTTACTTGTTTGGCCTGCAACAGCATTCGCTTGAGTGATGGGCTCGCGACAAATGCGATCATTCCAAAACGCGAAAAATGAAATCCCCAGAGCACCGATCACCCCAATCATTCCCAAAACAGGGTGCATCAAAAAAACAACCAAAATATAAACAGGAGTCCACGGAATGTCGAACAAGACGGTAATAGGTACGCCTCCAAGGAAATTACGCACCGTGGCTATATCGCTCAACCCCCTCGCGTATTTTCCAGGATCAGTTTCGGAAGCTCCTTTCACCATGGCGGCCAACACCGTAGGGTTCATCTTTTTACTAATCTCAACCCCAGCCTGAACTAAAATGCGAGTACGTAGAAAAGTAAGGAGAGAAAGAACCCCAAGAGCTGTTAGTGCAATAACAGTCAGCAAGATCAAAGTTTGAATATTTTTACTTGCAAGAACCCGCGAATAAATTTGGAGCATGTAAACAGGGAAGGTCAAACCAAGAATATTGATAAAGAAACTAAACTGAGCGGCACACAAAAAGATGCCCAACCACTGGCGTAAAATCTTTCGCATATCTCACTCCACATCGTCTGGCTCAAACTTATACGAGAATGCATGAAGCACAATATATAACGCAAATAGCCGCATCCTCATCGTACATAAAGAATTACGAAAACATCCGTTAGGAAATAGCCTTATGATGTAACAGGGTTGCTTCGAGCATGAAATGTATTAACGAATTACTGAAAGAGCGGAGGAAGAGGCTATCCTCCATCAAGTTTTTACTTTTAATCGACTCAGCAAAAACTTGCAATGCTCTATACCACAAAAAACGAAAGAACAATCCAAGAATTTAATTCATCATTATTGAAGTAAACAAAAAAGCCAACCGCCCCGAAAGGCGGTTGGCAGGAAGTCATGGAAGATGCGCCAATTAGGCGTCGATGATCGTGAAGTCAGCAGCGTTGAAGGTCGTAACGCCTTCGAGGATGATCGTCGTGTCGCTGTCGACCGCAACAACGAGGTTGCCGTCAACCACGGAGACCTTGGAGGCCAGGTCGAACGTGGAACCGGTTTCGTTGTAGATCATGATGGTGTCCTGACCGGATTCGAAATCGTAAACAACGTCGGTACCAGCTTCGGAGGTCATGAAGAAGAAGGTGTCGTCGCCGGAGGCCAAGTCGCCGTCGCCGGTGCCACCATACAGGATGTCATCGCCAGCGCCACCGTAAAGGAGGTCGCTACCGGTGTCACCAACAATAACGTCGTCGCCGTCGCCACCCCAGATGGTGTCGTCGCCGGAACCACCATAGAGGGAGTCATTGCCGGTGTTACCGTTGATGATGTCGTCGCCGCTACCGCCAAGGACGATATCGTTATCAGCGCCAGAGTCGATGAAGTCATCGCCCGAGCCGCCTTCAACGTAGTCGGCGCCGTCACCGGTATTCAGGACGTCGTCGCCGGAGCCACCGTAGACAACGTCGTCGCCGGAGCCGGAAAGGATGTTATCGTCGCCAGCACCGCCATCGATGGTGTCATTACCTGTATCGGTGGTGATAACGTTGGCTTTAGCATTACCTTCAATCTCCATGCTGGCAGAGCCTTTCACCATAACACCATCAAGCTCGCTTCCCATCGTAGCAGCCGTGCTTCCCGGGGTGCTGCTTGAATAGTCAAAATAAGCGATATCGAAGCCGTCAGTTGTAGGAACTGAATTCATGCCGGTCTGAGTGTCAGCGGCGGTGGAAACATCGTTGGTGTGAATGGTTCCATCAGCGGTTTGGCTGGCAATGGTTTCGACAACACCAGCAACATACAACTGTTGTTCAGGGGGCAGATCCAATTCATCAAATACAGACTGACCGCCAGGCAAAGTAGACATAGATACGTCCTCCGTGATCGTTAAATGGGTTTAAAAAAAATACAGGACATCGACTTACGCGGGCATGAATCAAAAAACACTGTTTAGCTTTTTTGTCAACACAATTTTTATTTTATGTAAAAAAATCTTTTTTTTTTGAAAAAACAGTCTGAATACATTTTAAACATCTAAAATAACTTATCATTTCAAATACACTGTGATTTGTTACAAATCCTCCTTTTCGAGTGACACTTTCGTTACAATATCTTCGTTCAATCTGATCACCGTGCGCTCTTTCCCCACTGAGACCACTTTTACGATCGTCTTTAATAGTTTCATAATGTTTAGAGATTACCATCTGCAACTTTACAATATATTTTCGTATCATTCAGAGAACTACTATTTAGTTTATGCAAATCACGGGATAAAATTGATTTTATTATCAAATCTGTCCACACATTCCTTCCCTTTTCATTCAAATGATAAAATGTATTAAATAAAAAAATATTTCTAAATTGCGACGAGTGTATATTAACAAGAGTCTTAACATCGATATTATCGTAGAATGATAGTATCATTTTTCCAACTTTATCGACAACAACATCTTCATTATCTGAAAATTTTGCTGAACTTGGAAAGACCATTAAGACAGTCACACCATGATGTTTGCACCACTTCACAAAATCTACAATCAATTTTGCTCCAGATCTCGATTCAATAGTTGTTTTATTCTGAAGCAGCGATGTCATTGCGTTGACGTAGAAGCGACGAAACGAATGAATACTTTGATTCAATTCTTTGGGGTCAATTGTGGTGTTCGGATCAAAGACAAAATCACCCCATTGATTGATGTATGGTGTTTTTTCTTCAATTGCAGATTGAGATGGGTTGGATGGACGCCAGGTAAACGCCCCCCTCTCTTCAGAAACAAACAGCTCGGCAATATATTTGATTTGTTCGAGATATGAAAGTTCTCTCACATACTCTGGGCTTGATTGAAAAGAAACAAGTGGCCCCCATTCCAACGTTGATTCTTTCTCGAGTACATAGTGCATATATTCTAATGAGAGAAGAACGCTGTCGCCTGGTTGCAACTGCTCACGCGCCAGAAAAAAGAGATACTTCAACCCAAGTCCGGCGTGAATAGCCAAGTTCCGTACCGGGATACCAAGAGCGGACTCCATCTGTTGCGCTGAAATCCCGAAAGCCGAGGACCCACCAAGGACAAAGAGAGCATGGGGCCCTCTATCTACAGCAATAGCCTTTTTTCGAAGAACTATTTCCGTTGTCACTCGTACATGTTCGTCATCAGGGGAAAAACCTATGTATCCCGAGACAATGAGTCCATAAAGAAGACAACCAACGAGAAACACTATGCCGAAAAAACCGGCTGCTATTTTCAGCATTGTTCGCATACGTCAGTCTTACCTTTCCGTGTGCCTGCACTGGAAAAAAGTTACGCCGGACCAGCGGAGCCAGCCCGGCGCAACATGTACGATATAGTCACTATTTTTTGCGTACGAGACGAACTATAAAGCTTTCAAGTGGGTCCTTATCTTTAACGGACCGACATAATTCTCCATTCTTGAACGGTTCTCCCGGACCGGAATCGAAAAAAGATCCTTGATAAACAACGTCAAATTCTTCGGCAGCTGGTCCGTTGAGCCGAACAGCAAATGCCACGATCGGGATTCCGCGTCCTTTACTACCGCAAAACGCTCCCATGGGTGACCACCGAGTTTGTCCGCCGTTTGCTGCAATAGCCATATATTCAAGACTTTGAGGAGACAAGCCCGCGGCTTCAATGGAAAACGCCTCGATACGCAGTCGGCTTCCCTGTGCTCCAGCCCATTGCCCCGGTTCAATACGACGATCCCCCACATTCTGGATGTGGGCGGCCAGACGAACGGTAGGAACAGGTGGCTCCACCTGGGGTTGCACCTGAGGCTGCACTGGGGTCACATCTTCGCTTCTCTGGGAGATCTTAACGAACTCAACCTTCATACCACCTTTCTCGTACTCCGCAGGGCGATATGTCGTTAACAAAACTTTTGCATCATCATCTGTTACCTTAAGAATAACAACATCGCCCGGAGAGGTAAGCCAAGCGCTCGTTTCGACTTCATCACTCAAGATGCGGACTTTCGGCTTTTCAACCGTGCAGTGCAATGCGGTGATTTGCATAGCGGGAAACGTCGCACCAAAAACTTCTACCGGTTTAACCGTTCGTTTCGTATATTTAACGGCATAGATTCCGGCAGTGAGGGGAATCACTTTGGCTTCAGCGGAAACGGAAGGCCGCGAAACGGTCTTGGGGGCTTCTTCTTCAACCAGCCTCTCTGGCTGCTGCGAGCGAATCATACGCATGAATACCTCTCCTCTTTTGCAATTATAATTTCTTCGATACTGGGTCGAAAGCGGCGCATGCCTGCCCATAGTCTTCAAAATTTTGCTGTTGTACACACCATTTTTTGCCTAAAACCAACGCTGTCAATCTGTCATTCAATTCTTCCGGACGTGTCGTAATGGGAAGTAATTCTCCAAATTCCGTTGCCCGGATACGTTCCGCAACGGCTCCAAGATCAAATCCGAAACAATACAGCCCAGACGCAAACGCAACGCTCAATGCGTAGCACCATGTCTCTGGCCAGACAGAGAGAAAAAGAGCCACATGGCACTGTTGTCCACGGACATAGGAAACCGCTTCTTCTTCAGTATACTCTCCCGTCACAAAAACATTCCCGGCTCGCATCAAAGCGGCATCGTCGCATGTATAGCCGATAACAACGAACTCCAAAGGAAGGTTTCTCGCTTGAGCATCCAATACCATGTCAAAAAGAACATCATAGCCCTTGTGTTTCCCGATTGCTCCAATAATGGCTATACGAAGCTTGGTAATGCTCCCTTCTGCAGGGGGAGAAACATGATCGGGCAAAGCCAAATCGGGATGCGGGCGAGCAACGACCTGTACCCCTGGAAAATGATGCATCATTCTTTTGGCCGCATCCTGTGACGGAGCCAAAACTTTGCGAGCCGCATGCAAAAACGTCGTACTTCGCGTTCGTAATGCTTCAATCTCCAGGTTGGCATCCAGACAGTGACCCGACTTATCAATACACTGCTTACAGACTGATATGGACGGTTCCTGACAGTATTTGCCTGAAGCGTCAATCAAGTTAATACGCGGGCAAAACCAAATATAATCATGAACCATCACGTCATACGGCAGACCAAGTTTTGCTGGAAGCGAAAGAATGTCAGGATGTGCTCCAAGAAAATGATGCACTTCACAATGAAAGACATTCAATCGTTTGAGGTCTTCGACAAGTTGGTCATATTCATCCGGCAACTGGTATTGAAGGTTTGGGCATACATACTCTTCAGGAAAGTCCAGGATTCCACGCCATCTGTCCAGATCATTTGACTCTCCGTCAGCTTTGGGCGGACGCAAGACAATAGCCTTCACACCTTTGCGTTGCAGTTCAGTCCTTCGCTCCTGAATAAATCGCTCCACACCGCCAGATGAGTTCAAACTCAACAAGAGAATCCGTTTTGTCGGCCGTTTTACCAAGCGCTCCATATCGAGAACACGTCGCATGGTTGCCAAAGGATCTGCTTTAATGAACGCATGAACCATAGGAAGATATTCAGGGTATCGTTCTTTGAGCAACGCAAGCCCCCTCTTCGATTTGGCTTCACGGGCACTCGAAAAGGAAACGGCTCCAGCATGATATACAAAGACATCAGCGGCACAGGTATGACTCCATCCCAATCGGCGAGATCGAATACAAAAATCGCATTCCTCCCCGTAGCCTTGGCCAAAGGTCGTCGGATCCAAGTACCCGGTATCATCAAGGCAGTCACGACGAATGTACAGACATGATCCCACTCCCGTCGGAATCTCAATGAGCATTCGATGGAGACGGGACTGGCACATGGTATCAAGAACAACTTCGTCAGCATCATCAGGGAGAAGATTTTCTTCACATGGAAGCGGGTAACTTAATATCGTAGCATTATTGGAAAGTGGTGACACGGTCCCCACGCGCGTTTCAGCGTAGGCGGCATCAGCTAACCGGTCGACCCAGTCTCCATGTACACGCGTGTCCGCATTTAAAAGAATAACATCTTTCCGTCCGGCTAATTGCAATCCCCTATTGGCCGAATGAACGAAACCTCGATTCACTGCATGGACATGCAGTTGGATGCGATTGTGAGCGGCCAGGCTTTCCACATATTCCCGAAGTTCAGACTCGGGTGACGCGTCATCAATAACAATAATCTCAAAGGGAAGCGCCCCACGAGAGGACAAAACAGATTCAAGACACGCCTGCGTTTCCTTGAAGCCGGCATATACCGGAATAACAACGGCCACACCGGGAAAGGATGTTTCAACATACCTCATGCGTCGCTCTCCTCCTCTTTCGGTAAGACAAGCAAGGGCAAGCGCTCTCGGAGATACCGTAGCGCCAACCGCGCTTCTTGAGGAGAGGAAAAAAAGTCATCCTGACATTCTTTTTCAGCGAGACAACGCGCAAGAGCTTGCATGGCATCGGCAGCTCGGAGAGGGTTATGGAGTACGATAGGACTTCCTGGCAATGGTTCGTCGGATTTTCCAAAATGTGCAGAGATCAGTGCAAAAGCAGGACCGTCAGGCTTCCACGGCCATTCCAGACGAAATCCACAGCTGCCATCACCTTTCCCTTGAATGAGCCAATTTCCATCATAGATGTCGGCCTTTACCTCTTTTCGCATCCCGGTATTCGATTCGAAACGTACAGCAACACGCTCAAGAGGAGCCGATCGATTCAGGGCAAAGCCAGTCAAGACGCCATCGCAAGCCATATTGAGTTGCCCCTCAAACTGGTCGACGTTCAAATCATCGAAACAAAGAGGAACACCATACCAATCGGATGTCATTTCATGAACACGCACGAGGAGACGACGAACGCTGACGCCTTTGGGAAGGCGTAAACGAAAACCAAAAGCACCGTCGCCAATATCATTTTCCGCTATCCCGGAGTCAGGGAGATTCGCTTTCCCACGAGCCAGAACAACGTCTTCAACAAAGGCTTCCACCGTCCACTTTACGTCCGGTTGTTCTGGATCAAACACACACCCGACAATCGTATCGTGTGAAACAGCAGTGGCAATACCACGAGGTCCGGGTTGGGAAAGTCGGGAAAGCCATGTGCCAGCATACCGCTTCGCGGAGCTATCATTGGGGTTGCGGCTAAAGAGTGTGACAACATACTCTTCCAATTCAGTCTGTTTACCCAAAGCCAATCCGGTTCTCAGCACACCTTTGAGACAGGTCTCATCGTGAGGACGGAGTGTGAGCCCATGCGCAAAATGCACAAAGGCGTCGTCAAAACGGTTCAACATCATCAGGCACGATCCCAACAAAATACGAGCCGTATAGGAATCTGGAGCAACACGAACGGCCCTATCGCCATATCGCAGCCCGAATTCTGGACGTCCCTGGCGCATCTCCACATTGAGAAGCGTCAAAAGCGCTTCAAAGTGATGACACTCATCTCCCAATAGTAAAAGCCCAGCGTCCCGAGCATCATCAAACCGCTCTTCAGCCAGTGCTCGAGCCATTTCTTCTCTGGTGGTTAGCTCATCAAGAGTGCAGGACGTATTCAAAATATCCTCCGTTAACGCTACTTACGCGAGCCGGTTCGGCCTTTTTTGCCCAGAAGTTTTTCCAGAAGACGAATCTGATTCGGAAGAGTTCGCGTTACCAGATCAAACTTATTGACCATATCAGAACGTGCTTTTTCGCGTAGATGCACAAATTTCTCTGGTTCATGCAAGGCTTCAGTGACAAGGTTTGCCAGTCCTGGCACATCGAAAAATCGGAACAACAGGCCGTTTTTTTTGTGCTTGAGTACCTCTGTAACTGGAGCAGTTGCCGAGCCAATAATCAAGCACTGTGCGGACATCGCTTCAAGCATGGACCATGACAATACGAAGGGATAGGTTAAGTACACATGAGCTCGTGAAACCTGAAGGACTTTGAGGTAGGTTTCATACGGCACGTTCCCCATAAAATGAATTCGATCGCGGTCGACATTGACTTCTGCGAGATACTTTTCCTTGAACGTCTGCTGATTCGGCAGCTTGCGTCCATAACTCACTCTATCTCCGCCGACGATCAGGACATGACAATCAGGATTTTCTTTTTGAATGCGCTCCAATGCCCGCATAAAAACATGATACCCACGGTAAGGCTCCAAGTTTCTATTGACAAAAGTCAACACATTATCGCCTGCCGAAAATATCGTTCCATCATCCAGCTGGAGCTGCGCTTCAGAATTCGGGACAACAACGCTTGTGTCTATCCCCTCATGCTGCACAACAATTTTGTATTGAAATTCTGAAGGATACAAGGACTTCTGCCAATGCATGGCACTTATCCCCATATCGGTTGTTTCCAAAGCTAAAAGCTGCGTCGAATTCTTGATTCGCAAACGAAACATGTCATCGAGCTTGGGAGGAAATTCTGGATCAAAGCCAATATCTGCACCACGAAAGTGATAATAAAACTCACACAGGATAGCGAGCTTTGCGGTATCGAAAACATCTTTTATAAAAAGACTCTCTCCCCATCCCGGATGTGCCAAAACGATATCGGGGACAAATCCATCCTTTTTCAATTGAAGCGCTTGGCGAACGACATTTTGTCCTCGCCGAATACTGCTTTCAAAACTCGCTATGTACGGATGAATTCCATCGGTCACGGATTTCGGAGGATCGTATTGAATATACGTGATGTTCTCATCTTTTGATTGGACATCTTGAGAACTTGAGGTCATGGCGATGACGGTGTTATCCGTATCTTGAGCCAGACGTGGAGCTAAATGTTTAAATTGTCCAGGATAATTTTGATGCAAAAAAAGGATATTCACAGGGGCGTCAATCCAGATGATCAATGCCACGAAAATGACGTGGCGTTCGCATTATTGCATAAACTCCTTGCGGTGAGACATCGCCGTCTGTCCACACGACAGTAGCATCCGCACATTTTGGTATCACCATTTGTCTCAAGGGAACTCAAAAGTCAAGCAAGCGCTTTCTCGGAGAATCATGTGCATCTTGACGGAGCTCTGGCTTTTTGAAACATCATCACTATGCACCGTTTACGAATTTTTATACCTACTCTCCGTATTCTTTGTTCGGCCACAGTACTGACGCAAGTTTTCTGTTTCGCGACAGTAACTCTTGTTTTTGCTCAAAATTTTGCCCTTCCTTTGGACTGCACGCCAGGGAAAAATTGTATTATTCAAAATTATGTCGACCGTAACCCTTCCCCACAGGCTTTCGACTATATGTGTGGACCACTCACCTATGATGGACATAAAGGAACAGACTTCCGTATCCTTGATCATGAAGCGTTCGAACGTGGTGTGCCCGTCAGAGCTGCGGAACAAGGAGTTGTTCTTCGAGTACGCGATGGTATGACCGACATGCGTTTGCAGCACGGTGACGAAGATCGGGTAGCCAAACGTGAAGCAGGAAATGCGATTATCGTACAAACTCCCGATGGAACGCTGACACTTTATGCTCACTTGCGAAAAAACAGCCTCCGTGTCGCCGCAGGGGATCATGTCAAAAAAGGAGATACGTTGGGAATCGTTGGGCTTTCCGGACTTACAGAATTTCCCCATCTCCATTTCGAAGTACGCCGTGCATCACGTATAATCGATCCATTTATTGGCCAGGAAACTTCAGCCGGCTGTGGAGGGGAACGCCACACGTTATGGAGTTCTGAAGTAGATACTGCACTCCACTATCAGGCAGGAGGCGTCCTGGGAGTCGGTTTCGGGGGAAATCACCCAACACTTGAGTCCGTTTTATATGAAGAGGGTGAGGTACATACTCCAACAGGAAAAACACTGTCCTTCTGGGCCGCTACCTGGGGAATGCGCCATGGAGATCATGAACGTATAGAATTAACCGGCCCCGAATTAAATATTCATGCTGAGGACACGATCAAGACTGACAAAGCGCAATGGTTTCGCTATATCCAGCCCTCCAAACAGCTCAAGCCTGGAACATACACCGGTCGCTATCGCCTGTGGCGCAATGCGGGAGATTCCCCCGGCTTGCTTATCGACGAGACACGCACCTGGACAATACCACCGGAGAATGTCTCAATCGACACTCAATGATTGCATGAAGGAAATGTATAATGAGAATATATTTGAACTGTATTGTTGTTCTGTGCAGCCTTGCCGTTTTCTCTCTTTTTTGGGGTTGTGCCCGTCCGACACCACCGTTTGAAGCGGCTCCGTATACGCGTCAGACCTACGACGCCCTCGAAGCCGAGCTCGCCGCATCGGATATCGATCCCAATGAAGGAGAAACCGTACAAGAACAATTCAATCTGTATGTGGAAAAATATAAGGAAGCATACGCTGAATTAGGGTATGATTTTGAAAAATCAATCATCAAGCTCCGGGCGGATTCCGAAGCCGATCATTTTAACCAAACGAGCTGCTATATTCCCCGCTGTGCGCTTACGGTTCGTCACCTGTGCCTTGTCCTCAACAGTCAGCATCAAACTCTTGATGTGAGCCAGCCTATGTCTAAGGAAGCAGCAGAGGCTGTGTATTGGTTCTGCGGACAGAAATCCCCTCTTTCCTTCCCATCGACTGACACAAATGAATCCTCCAATTTACCATAATCCGTTGTAGGATCGCTGTGCGAGTATTCTTAAGTATTCTTCTGTTGTGCATGGTGTCTGCCTGCGCAGTGTTCCAATCTGAAAGAGAGGAAACACCGGCCGAGCGAGCCAGACGAGAAGCGGCGTTAGTGCAATGTTCACAGAGTGCTGCCGAAGAATTTCTGCACTCTCCACTCCCTCAGGAGCAGAAAGAAGTGGAAATAAACACGTTCATTTCGCAATGTATGAACACATTTCGAAAAAACAAATTTCGTGATGTTGAAGCTGAGAGCGAGGCGACGTCGAGTTCGAATGTGAAAGGAACCCCAATTAATGCACCGTCCTCTTCTTCAACAGATATCAAAGAAGTACCATGAAATTTCACGATAAAGTAACACCATCATTTTGCAGTGAACGTTTACCTTTCCCTGTTTTTTCATTATGCCAAGACAGACTTGCCGTCCCAATTGGACGATTGAACGCGCATTCTCATTTATACAACGATCCGATCCTGCCCAGAGCGAAGGAAGGCACGCATGACAAAAAAATCAACAAAGATGAGTCCAATTGATACAAATATCCCCGTACTTGGCCCCGCCAAAATCCATTCACCACTCCCCTATTGCCGCTTCATCCCTGATGATGCACCGGTCAAGGTTCAATTATTTCCAGAGGATTTAGAAGGGGTTAATGGCGATACATTTGTCAATTTTGAGCCTGCCGGCCCCCGGGAAAAGATCTATTTTGACTCATCGAAATCGAAGTGCGCCATTGTAACATGCGGCGGATTATGTCCAGGCATTAACGATGTCATTCGGGCCATTGTCATGGAAGCGCACCATAACTATAATGTTGCCGCCATTTTGGGCATTCGTTTTGGTCTTGAAGGCTTCATTCCCCAATATGGGCATGACGTCATTGAGCTCACGCCGGATTTTGTCTCAGATATCCACCAGTTTGGAGGAACAATTCTCGGTTCTTCACGTGGTCCGCAGTCTCCGGAAGATATCGTTGATGCGCTTGAACGACTCAATGTCAGCGTTCTTTTTATCATTGGCGGTGATGGCACTATGCAAGCTGCCCATAAAATTCAGAACGAAATTTCAAGCCGTGGGGATAAAATTTCTGTCATCGGCGTTCCGAAAACAATCGACAACGATATCAGCTTTGTGACCAATTCGTTTGGGTTCGATACCGCTGTAGATAAAGCCACGGAAGCCATTCGTTGCGCCCATACTGAAGCCCATGGTGCCGTCAACGGTGTTGGTCTCGTCAAACTTATGGGCCGAGAATCCGGTTTTATTGCCGCACAATCCTGCCTTGCCTTGAAAGAAGTCAACTACGTTCTTGTGCCTGAGTATCCTTTTGAATTGGCAGGAGAACGCGGCCTTCTTCCCTCGCTGGAAAAGCGCCTCAAAGAACGGCATCACGCCGTCATCGTTTGTGCCGAAGGAGCTGGACAACATCTTCTCAAAGCGTCGAAGGAAACCGATGCGTCCGGCAACCCGGTACTTGGTGATATTTGCTCTTTACTCCGGCATGAAATCAAAGAATATTTTCAAAGCATTAACATACCGATCACCCTCAAATTCATCGACCCCAGTTACATCATTCGTTCGGTACCGGCGAACTCCAATGACCGTGTATATTGCGGATTTCTTGGACAAAATGCAGTTCACGCTGCCATGGCAGGTAAAACCGGTATGGTCGTAAGCAAACTCTATGGTCGGTATATCCACCTGCCCTTCGATCTCGTCACCATGAAACGCAAGAAACTCAATGTCGCTTCGGACTATTGGCGAGCCGTTCTGGAATCCACTGGACAACACGGATTTTCGCCCATGGTTATAGATAGTCCGGCGCTGTGCAATATCGAGTCCTAGGTTGAATTCTCAGTCACGGAATGAACAACTGAATCCGTACTGAGGAACGACGTCACGGTGTGCCAATGTCGTCTCCTGAAGCAGAAATCAGCGAGGGCAAGGCGAGAATTATACTGTCTCACCTTGCCCCCATTCATGGAAACGGGTTGGAGAACAGCCATCAACCGTTGTCGTTTGGCTCGCAACGTTCTTGCATGATCACGAGTTCCGGCCGATATTCAAAGTGCATAAAGTCGTATTCCCACCACTTGCCGCCCCAGATAAAACCATTTCTTTCAAAAATATCGACCACCTCTTGAGGAAAAGCCTGGCGTTCGTCCAAGACGGCCCCCGGTCGCCCCCGATATCGCCAATACCCGTTATGCTGGGCGGCAAGGTCAATCGCGATACCAAAGCTATGCGTGCTGAGTCTCTTTGTCCCGGCAATCGTCCGCCATGCCATTGTTCCATTGACGGGGAGGATGTACCGTTTGTACGCGGGATGCGTGACGAGAAGAGCGCTAAGTTCTTCACTTACACGTGAAAGTGCCTCCGCCGCATGATTCTGCACGTTAAAGGAAACGGTTTTTCCCAAAAAAACAACAGGAACCAGGTTGGCTTCAACAGCCTTCCGGTTCTTGCCGTATACAGCCTGAAAAAACGCTTCGACACGAACTCGTCCTGGATGTTCTCCCGGTTGAGGAGCTGCGAGAACAGCCCCAATACAGTAGGGTTGAGCAAGCATGTCCTGGAGATCAGGGGCGTTCAGCGTCTCATTCAACGTTTTTGACCGCTTATCGTCAAACAGAAAGCGTTCTCCAGAATGAAGGAGAATCCATGTGCTGCCGTAATTGTCGGTTTCAATGGCCTGAATATAATCAGGATATCCAGTTTGAAGTTGCTTTGCCAAAAGCAATGATTCACGTTCCATTGGCCATATGTCGGTGGCCTCGAGAATACTGGGGACACAGCACATCATCATAGACAGCAACACTCCACACCAGATGGAGTGGCGCTGTTTAAAGAAATGTATATACATCACGTCCAAGATCTTTCGCTTTATAGAGGGCGTTGTCGGCAGCTTTAATGAGCGATTCAGCATCCGTACCATCATGAGGATAAAGGGCAACACCAATACTTGTTGTCACGTTTATACAGTGATCTCCAACACGATGTGGTGAACGTACAGATTGAAGAAGCTTCTCTGCAACAAGAGATGCATCATTCTCTGATGCAATTTTTGGTAAAAGAACGAAAAATTCATCACCGCCCATTCGAGCCACGGTATCAGACTTTCGAAGCGGTCTTTCCAGACACCGAGCAACGCTGATGAGCAATTGATCTCCGGCAGAATGTCCAAGCGTATCGTTGATATATTTAAAATGGTCAAGGTCAAGCATCATAAGTGCCATATAGTCATTATTGCGCTCAGCGGCATTTAGGGCCTGTCCGAGTCTGTCCGAGATGAGAAGCCGATTCGGAAGCTGCGTCAATGGATCGTGATACGCTAACTTCCAGATCATTTGTTCGCTTTGATGCCGCTCCGTCACATCTTGGATTGTCAAGACATAGCCGTAAACGATACAATCATCATCACGAATACAAGAGACCGTTGCATCAATATACCGGGCTGCGATCCCGTTCTTTTTGAACTCAAAAGAAAATGCATGTCTTGCCTTGAAATGAATACTTTCTATGACTGCCCTAATACGCTCGGCTGGAATGCCAAGCATAGCGTGGATGGATTCAATGTGACAACCAATGACATGTTCGGGGACAAAACCTAAAATGTCTTCAGCGGATTTATTATAATACGTGACATGTAAGGCTTCGTCTGTCGCGATAACGCCAACATTAAGCGCGGAACTGAGAATATTATCTAATAAAAGCTGTTTTTGCAGAGAATCACAAATAGTCTCACGAAGCCGCCCCCCCTTATAATTGAGTGCGTTCCGAACCTCACGAATATAACGTCTTTCCATTCCTCCAATGATATCGGAAAGCGTGAGAAGTCCGCGCAATTCTCTCTCATGTTCCACAACGACCAAACGGCACACCTGCTCCGCTTGCATACGTATTGATGCTTCATATACCGAGTCCAAGATATCGACGGTCAAAACAGGCGTTGTCATCACATCGGCAAGAACCGGGTCGCTTTCATGGGACATTTCAAGGACAAGTCGAGCAATATCCCGCTCAGTGACAATACCAAGAGGTTGCTCCTCTTCTACGGTGACGAGACAGCTCAATGCCCTTTCTGTCATACGGTGTATGGCCTTGGATAATTTCATATCTAAAGGAGCGGTCATGACGTCTGGATTCATAACGTCACCAACCCGCTTAAATTCAAGAAAATATTCTAATCCAAGGTTACGCATGAGGCAAGACCGAGATAGAATGCCTTTAACACCTCCCAGATCATCCACCACGACAAGGTGGGTCACGTTGTTGTCCGACAAAACTTTGAAAGCATCATCCATAACCATGGCTTCAGTTGCCGTGTAAACAGGTGTGGACATGGCCGAAGACACGGGGAAATCAAAGATCCCCTGATTCATGCGTGCCGCAATTTTGACAACATTTTTTTCCGTAAAAATACCGAGAGGACGACGCTCTTCGAGGACAAGAACACAGCTGGCATTGTTTTGCCGCATCGTGTCTATGACAGAACTGATACTGGTATCAGATCCAACACTCACAATATTTGGGGTATATAGAGACTGAATGGTTTCAGTCGAAACGAATTCGCGTTTTGTCATGCGTCTCTTCCCTCTCACTACCACGACGTTAGCAAATCATGGTATGTACAACAACTCCCTGCCCGAAGTTCCAAACATGCTCATCCATCAATACGGTTGCATTGTCTTGATCGACGGAGACGGGTACAAGTCCCCTACCATCTCCATGAACAGGAAACCGTCTCTATGAAGAAAAAGCTCTGCATCATCCACGCCAATTGCCAGGGTGGGCCACTGACCACGTTGTTACGTCAGCACCCTGTCTTTAGTAATACTTACCGTATTAAACACATTGTCAATTATACCCGTGAAATAATTCCAGACGACGACCTTCGGAATTGTCAGCTTTTCCTGTATCAGTGGCTTTCGAAAGACTGGAATGAACTGTCCAGTGAACGTTTGCTCTCGCGTCTTCCGTCAAACGCCCAACCAGTATGTATTCCAAATCTTTTCTTTAAACACTATTGGCCACTGTGGGATTCGAAACCAGGCATCGACTACAGCGACAGACATCTTAACATGTTAATACAACGCGGTCTATCTGCCATTGAAATTATTCACATCTATCTCAAGACAGATATATTTAAATTATATGATATTCATACGTCTCTTGCTCGTTCTGAAGAACATGAACGACAAAAAGAACAACGGTGGGATATCAAAGTGACTGACGATATTCTGGCAACTTACCGACAAGAAGCTCTTTTTTCTACAATCAATCATCCAGGACTCGGGCTTCAAATACGTATCGCCCAGGGCGTGCTCGATCTGTTAGGGTATGGCCCTCTTTCACAAACCGTTCTTCGAGCGGCACACGACGCCTTCGGAGAATTCTTTCTTCCGATACATCCCCATGTCACTCAGCAGCTCGGTCTCACATTTGCTGACAACATGAAGGACTATCCCGTTTATGGCACCCGCTTGACCATCAAGGAATACCTTCTTGCCTACATAACGTGCCGGCAGGAGGGGATCTCGGATTTCATTTCTTTTCTCATTCTTTATGCTCAAAAGCACAACCGCCATGAGGCTCCTCTTACGTAACCGAAATCCCCACCTCACGAACCTTTTCGCTCTTTTTTCCGATTCGCTCGGATGGTTTTTTTCAAAATTCGGGCAAAACTTGTTGTCTCAGCAATATAAAATCCGCAATGCGCTGAGGGGGCTCCTCCATAGTATACCATATGGCGTGTTGGATAGTCTTTGCACAATTGCGGACGATTTTCGTAATCAAGGCATGTCCCCTCTTCCGATAACAAGTTGCATCGAAAAACGAGGTTCTTCATAAAAGCATTCTCAGCAACGACAAATCGTCGGAACACGGGATCTTTCTTGCAAATACGATCAAATTGCCAACGACTACGTATCATTTTGCCTTCGTACATCAACGTAATATAACGGCAACAACCTCCACATTGTAAGCAACCACCTCGAATAACGGGTGTCTTCCCTCGAAAGAAGTACCAACAATGCCTCCACATGCGGACAAGAAACGAATCAGAAAACAATGCCATCTGGATTTTTCCACATTACGAGGGAGTTTTCCCGCCTCGACTGAGTGATGTTTCAAAAAATACATCAATATGAAGCGCACACGCAACTGCCGGACGCTGTGAAGAATCAATTCTACGCAGACGAAAGGCCATCTCCATATTGAGAGATAATAGGACTCCGGCTTTAAGAAGAAAAAAAGAGCATGATTACAAAGAAAGAAACAATTTCAGGAGACTTGATGTTGCCCTTTTTCATGAAAAGAGTGTAATATCATCGTATAAAATGGCAAGCATAAGGCGGGAGGGTAAGTGGCCATTGCTTAATTCGAAGTCTCCCTCTCGTGCAGCGGCGTTTCAATGCTGCATGAAGGAGTATCTGTGTTACTTGTTCAAATTCATAAAAATGCCAAGCCGTGGAGACGTGTAGGCGGTTATTTTCTTCCTATCTCGAACGTGGAAGATGGGCTGGCACTTGCTTCACGCTGGGCGCATCTCCTCGAAAAAGGCGAAAACAACCCCATTCGATATGTCAGTCTTGTCAACATCGAAGAAGACCATCCCGTCGCTCTTGTCAATCGATGGCTTGCCCCTGACCAGTTATCCTCACGATTCGCCCCACTTTCAACAATATCCGCGATACTTCATGAACAACTCAAAGCGATTGACTATAATGCCATTCGTATTCCACAAGGAACGGTAAATGGACTCGTTCCCGGCAAAAGGTCGGTGAATCGTTCTTTAACGACCATGCCGAGACTTGTTGTCGGCAAATCCATCAAAGGCAATCAAATTCTTTGGACCCGGCTTCTCTCTGAATTTTCCAACACCGTTGCCGCGTGATCCCTTCCCCTCTTCTCTGTAGTGCACTATGGCAATCCTCCGCCCTGTACCCAATCTGTTGCACCGGACAAGCATTGCCATAAAATAACAAAGGCTCCATTGGTCAACAGCAAAAGTCCGGTCAAGACAAACAGTCCCCAGACGATTTTGACAGACTCACTCCCATGCCGAATAATAGTTTTGCGCAACACTTTCATTCCCGGAGGGGGATAACGGCCCGTGTGAAGAATCCGTCGCGCCAGCCAGACGCAATAGAATCCGACTCCAAAAGTAAGAAAGAAATGAAGCCCACCAGCTATGGCAAGATCACGCTTGAGTATTGTTATCGCACGTACCGGATCGAGAGACAAAAGACGCAGAAGGTTATGTTGATGCACTCGAAAAACAACCAACACAACCAAACAGAGTGCGACAAGTACGAGAAAGAAGGCCAAAGCCCACCGCTGAAATGAGGCTTCTGGGAGAACATAACCCGAATCCTCCCATTCCGAGACCGTTTGTATATTTTTTACAGTTTTCATGGGATTCGGCCCCTTTCTTGGGGTTGGCGTCTGCCTTGCCGTGCAGTATCGTGATATTTCCCTCCAGGCAAGGACAAGGAGAAGATCATGAAACAAAGTGCAGGGCTGCTGCCATTTCGTCGAACTAAAGGCGGATTGGAAGTCTTACTCGTCCACCCTGGAGGCCCCTGGTTTGCCAAGCGTGACCACCGCGTCTGGTCTATAGCCAAAGGAGAATTTACGGAAGGAGAAGAATCTCCCTTCGAAGCGGCTCTGCGCGAATTCCATGAGGAAACTGGGCTGTTGCCTCATTCCGATGCAGAATTCATTTTTCTTGGGGTACGCCGTCAAGCAGGTGGAAAATGCATCCACGCATACGCTGTTGAAGCTGAGTTTCCGGAAGAATACGTCACAAGCAATACCTTTACAATGGAATGGCCGCCGGGATCAGGCTGCATGCAGTCTTTTCCCGAAGTCGACCGAGCGACCTGGTTTCCACTGAAGATTGCCGAAGAAAAATTGATCCCTGGACAGGATGGTTTTCTCATTGACCTGGTTCGAGCTCTTGCGCTTGACACCCCACCTCAATGTCGCCCCAAAACAGCGAAAAGGGAGAGTCGCCGTGCTGCAGATTGAAGACACCATCAAAACGTTTTTAAGCACTCCCGAAAACAATTCTTTGTCTCCACACTGGGGATTTCGTGCGTTCGACCAACCTCTTGTTGGTTATGCTGATGGCGACGATCCACTGTTCACTGCCATCAAAAATGATATCGGTACGTTTTATCAAACTCCGCGAGAAGCGTTTCGCCAGGCATTCCCGGGCACTTCTCCCAAACACATCGGAGTCATTGCTTGGATTTTACCGCATACCGAACGTACACGTCGCGCACATCGTTCCATGACGGATATGCCCAGCCTCAACTGGAGCCTCGCCCGTCTTTTCGGCGAAAACGTCAATGAGAACCTACGCCGCCATGTTGTGACGGCACTGACAGCATCCGGTTTACGTGCACTGGCGCCTACCCTTGCCCCAGAATGGACACGGGCACAGTCTCCCCGTTACGGATTTGCTTCAACCTGGTCGGAACGTCATACCGCATTTGTTTGTGGATTAGGGACATTCGGTTTAAGCGACGGCCTCATCACCGCCAAAGGGAAAGCCATTCGCGTCGGCTCTGTTATCGCGGACTGCACTGTCACTCCCACACCGAGACCGTACACGCATCATCAGGAGTATTGTCTGCGTACACATGGCGTTGATTGCAAGGCGTGCATCAAACGTTGCCCGGCGCATGCCATCACGCCATCGGGACATGATAAAGAACAATGTAAAACATATATTCGCGGGAGCACACGTCCGTATGTCGAGGAACAACAGCTTGGAGTTCCGGTCAACAGTTGCGGTCTGTGCCAGACAGGCATTCCCTGTGAAGCGGGCATTCCCAAACTCGTTCAACGTCGGTTGAAACTCTCACGCAACCAAACAGCGTCATGTCCGCAATAGACAAACACGGAACAACAAAATACAATACTCAAGATAATCGAATGAAATCAGACTTTTTATCCTCTATATTGCATTTAGGGTGGCCGACTCATCCTTGGAAAACAAACAGAACAACGTACCATAGCGATGAGGAATCCCATGTATAAGCCGATTTTATTTTATGGAGTTCTGACCCTTGTATTTGGAGTCTGCGTTTTGCTCAGTCTCTATCAGCCCAAAGCTATGGCACCATGGTTTCGGCCAGCCAGTCGCTTCAAAGCGGCATTGTTATATGGGGGCTTCGCCATCATATTCGGTTTCGCGACATTGCTGAGCAAGCCCACGTATCCGGAGCTGACAACACCTCAACGTATGCACCTCTATTGTTCCTATGAAAAAGGCAAGGCTCGCATTGAACGAGAAACCACAAAAATGTTTGGAAGATTTCCAAGGAATACATTGAAAGCCGGAGATATCATTACGGCCGAGCAACCTACGCCGCTTCTTATTACCAATGACCCCAACCTGAAAACCCCACAGGATGTTATCGAAAGCACCGTTGAGGTCATAAGCATTCCTCGCAGTGGACAATTCAAAATCATCAGGGTGATCCGAGACTTTTCATCAGGATTTCATTGGTACAGAGCCAAGGATCTCGCCACGTCGCAACAGGGCTATATCGAAACCGACGCGTTATCATGGTACGATACACCTGCGCGTATTGCGGATTACGGGAGACGAAAGGAAGTTTGGATGAAGCCAAAACGGCAAAAACTGGAACGAACGCTGTTTGTAGAGAATGGCATTGACCCAGAAGAAATCAAAGCGCAAGCCCGTGAAGAGGCCTGGGCCAGACAGTGCCCGTAATCTCACCATGTGCCGATCAATACCAGAGCAACCTCGAATATACTCAGAATTATCTCTTGAAGGGCTGTGACAGTGGTAATTCAACGGTAATGAACGTCCTATCACCTTCTGTCCTCATCATGATTTCACCATGCATGGTGTTGATAACAAGCCGAGCGGTATACGTACCAAGTCCGGTCCCATTCCGTTTTCCCCACGAAACAAACTTTTCAAAAAACGAATCCCTTATCTCTTCCGGTACAACACCCTGATTCGAGATAATAATGCTACACATATCATCTGTTACAATATCGACATTAACTGCTTCTTCCATAGGAGATGCTTCAATTGCATTACACAGCAAATTGATGAGAGCTGAGTAGACAAGCATCTCTTCCGCTACTATAAGAGGACCAGTTGTACTCTCTCCCATTTTTTTTCCATCAATACTGACATCAACAGACACGCCACATGCTTTTGCTGTACTTTCCAGGTGCTCCATAACGCGACGAAGCACAATGGCTAAGTCAACACTATTGGGAACATACGTATAGCGTCCCATTTCCATCTTAACAATATCGAGAGAACGATTAATAATGGAAAGCATGGTGTATCCACTCTTTTTAGCCATGGATAGCATCTGTTGCTGTTGATAATTCAACATTCCATTATCCAAAAGATAATTCAAAACACCAAGCATTCCACTCAATGGGACTTTGAGGTCATGCCGCGTTATGCTCTCAACGCCTTCTTTGAATTGTTCCATCTTCTTTCTTTCCGTTACATCCTCAAGAAGAACGATTCCACCTCGAAATTTTCCTGAAATATCACGCAGTCTGGAAATTGCTACGCTATAATATCGATCGCCCATCTCATCACGAGATTCAGCTTCAAGCTTCAAAGAAGCGTTCTCTTTCTTCAATACATCATGAAGGCCTGGCTCAAGCCATGGAAGCAACGTGGACAACTGTTTTCGGTATTGCGACTCCAACTGACCACCATAGGAGTAGTACATCGCTCCTTCCACGTCGCGAAGACCTAACAATCTGGCTCCAGAAATATTGATATTTTCTAATACTCCCTGTTCGTCAATTAAAAATGCTGGCGTATCCAGACTTTCAAACAGCGTCAGGTACTTATTTTTTTCATTGGTAATCGTTCTATTAGCACGCTGTAATTCGGTGAGAGCAACACTCTCCCCTAAATTGATCCACTGGCTACAAAAAGCAATTTCAATACGATCAAAACAACGTTCAACAAATGATACATAAAAATCTTTTTCTGCATCATCAAACGATGCCTCTCGTATAAGCCCCACATATGTATATCGATAATACTTATACAGTCCCAAGAACATGGCCAGGTCAATACCTCGCTCACGATGGAGTTGAGCTTCTATCAGGCCGAATTGGGCTATCGGATCGTCCTCGAATTGATCTTGGGGAGAAAATTGAGGCAAAACTTTGCCATAATGCAGGATGGCTGTTACGATTGCATCCGTCAAACCTTGTATTGAAATACGCCAAGGTTCAACAAGAGTAGAAGTATACCGAGAATACCCTTGGGACTTTGCATATTGTAAAATACGCTCCATAAGTTTGTATTCACTCTGTATCAGCAGGTTTTGCAGCGCTATCATTACATCTTCCCCCTCTGAGCAACGCCTGCATCTCATAATATTCATCTACAATCACTGCACGCAGCCCTGTCAAGTACAGCACAAAAATATTGATGCTATTCCTTTCTATTCGTTATTCAATTCTCTTTTGAATACTCCCCATCCGTACATGAATTTGAGTTTATACGTCGTAGACATAAAAAATGAATACGGATTGCCCCCTACGATAATTTCTGTTTTTAATCATAGCACGGTTTTTCAATTCGCACCATATTCAAACTCAAAGAAGACAGCCTTATTTCTTCCGCTATTCTTTGCCTTATACAACGCTGTATCGGCGGCGGCAACAAGCTCATGCGCTGCGCGCATGGACGCATTTCGTGCCGCAATTCCTAAACTGAGCGTAAGCATGCCCGTTGAAGAGCCCGTATGCGGAAGCTCCAAGGAATGAACGGCGTTCATGATCGCCTCGGAAACCTTGACGACGCTCTCATCCGAATGTCCGACAAGAATAAGAGAGAACTCCTCTCCTCCATATCGGCCCAGAAAACCACTATAATGTGTTGCCAACAGGGTCAACTCTCGGGCCAAGGCACGTAAACACGCATCTCCGGCCTGGTGGCCATAAATGTCATTGTAGGCTTTGAAATGATCGACATCCATAATGAGATAATAGAGCGAAGAGTCCTCTTGGATGCTTGTTTTCCACGCATCGTCCAACGATTGGTCGAGCGATCGCCGATTATGCACACCGGTCAATCCATCAAGGCTCGCAAGACGTTCCATGTCTGCATAGGCCCATTGAAGTGCCTGCGTCCGTTCAGCTACACGCTGTTCAAGTTCTGCATTGAGCGTATGCAATTCTTTGGCCTGATGGCTTAAAGCCAGATGGAGACGAATGCGAGCCAGAAGCTCAGCATAACTGAATGGCTTTGGAATATAATCGTTTCCGCCAGCAAGAAACCCTTGCTCAAGGTCTCCATCGCGTGTCAGCGCAGTTAAGAAAAGAACGGGAAGTTGATCATATCGATACATTTGACGTATTTGTTCGCAGACCTGATAACCTGTTTGTCCCGGCATCATCACATCAAGTAAAACGAGATCAATGTTCTCTTTCCGGCTTTCAAGAAAGCTGAGCGCGTCTGCGCCGGATGTTTCAGTATAGACCTGATATCCACTCAACTGCAGGTAATTTTCAATAACTCGCAAATTGACGGGTTCATCATCGACAACAAGAATACGTTCTGCATATGCCTGTGGTGGCGAGACATGTTTTTCCAACGTGTTGGATGAAGGGGCTTCTCCAAAGCCGATCTCCTTTTCGGCGAGTTGCCTCGATGACTCAACGGGTTGAAAAACGGCAAGCTTTTGAGATTCAGGGAGAATATCCCCGTTTTCATTGACTCGCCCCCCATGAGGAGCGCGTGGCATGGTAAAACGAAAAATCGAACCGCCACCTTCTCTTTCAACTACTTCTATTGTGCCGCCATGACTCACAACAAGCTGACGCGTTATAGCCAGTCCCAAGCCGGTGCCGGTACCGGCTCGTTCCAACCCCCGGTCCAGTTGCTCAAATGACTGAAAAACCGTCTCTCGCTGATCTTCCGGAATCCCCATTCCGGTATCTGCCACGTCAATAGAAACAATTGTGTCTTCAACACGGGCAGACACCTTGACCCACCCTTCCGAAGTAAATTTCACGGCATTGCCGACGAGATTATACAAAATCTGATGCAAGCGATTTTCATCAGCCATTACGGCCGGAATATCATCAGGAACGTGATTGTACAGCGCCAAATCTTTGGGTTTCGCGATGACGGAAACCATAGAGAGAACAAGATCGCATGCGCTTTTCAAATCAACAGGACGAAGTGCGAGTTTCAAGGCCTTATGTCTGAGTTTAGAGAAGTCCAAAATATCATTCACAAGATTTGTCAATCGGCGGCCGCTTGCTATGATCAAACTGAGGTTTTCCCTCGCGTGCTCGGGCAATGGACCGGCCACTCCTTTCATCATGGATTCAGCCAAACCAATAATGCCATGTAAAGGAGTTCGCAGTTCATGCGAAGTATTGGCAAGAAACTCGTCTTTCAATCGGTCAGCCGCACGCAAGGATTCAATGGACGCCTCTTTTAACCGTAGGGCTTCCGCTTGAGCTTCGTCACGCAATGTACGACTTTCCACCAAACTCTCCGCCATGGCATTAAACTGGCTGGCGAGTTGAGAGACTTCATCATGTCCATGAACCGCAAGCCGTGTTTCCAGTTTACCGCCACCAATCGCCTCGGCTCCAGCGCCGAGTCTGGCCAAGGGCTTTACAATGATCGAATGTAAAACCAACATCAACAACGCTGTTGCTAAGAGAACCGCAATGGACCCGATGACAAGAACAACTCGCCCAAGCTCTTGGCCGGCATGTGTCAATTCTTTTTCGGGTAAATATCCAACGAGCATGAGCCCACCAGGCAAAGATCGAGCTTGGATCAACAAGACGTCATCATCTTCTTGATAGCGAAGTGTGCGTCCTTGCTCGGCTGCAGATGCAGCAAGAGCAAGAAGCTTCTTCGGCTCGGCTACGTTCATGCGCTTCACGCCGGGATACAAAAGGCGTCCCCGCTCATCCAAAATAAGAATCCCCCCCTCATTGCCAATACGTGTATTGACAACAAGTTCTTGTAACGATTCTAATCGCACAGTTATGACAAGATATCCTCGCAGTGAGGGAGGAATCGCGGTTGAATCTTCAAACGTCGGATCTACAAACAGGAGACGATGTGCCACAACCAAAGTCGGTTCACCTGAATCCGGATTCCATTGAAAAAAACTCATGGTGGATGTCTTTGCGTGCTGCATCTGTTGAAACCACGCACGGTCTTCAACCGTATCCGTGCTATGGGGTGCTCGGGAGACACTAAAACGTGCGGCTTCATATCCATCGGGTAGAATAACCCGAATTTCCTCATAATCCTGGTATGCGTTATGGTAGCTTGAAAAGAGATTCACCAGCGGCAAGAGAGCAAAATAATAGCGATCTTCATCTGGAGTGAAGAGAAACGCCTTTAACAGGCCTGACCCAGAAAACAACAGCGCATTAGCCTCGGTTGTTTTCTCTATTGTTTCGATATTGACAGCAATTTGTTGCGTCAATGATGTCATTTGCCGAAGGATATTATCTTCAGCATTCACGCGCATACGTTGGAATGCCATCCAACTCACGATAAACAATGGCCCAATAACAATCGGAATCAGAAACAGAGGGAGTTTGGTTCGTAGTTTCATGTAAAATTCTAAAATTTAAATGGCGTACGCTTTAGTGTGTTATTGTCGCCCACGCTTCTACCATGCGCTTCTTTATTTGAGGAGAAATATCTTTCACCATTTCACTCGCTTGCAATGCATTTTCCGGTGGAAAAATGACCTCGTTCTTTAAAATACTCTCCGGTAACATTTGCTGTGCATCAATATTCGGAGTGGCAAAGGCGAGTTCTTCCGAAGCCTTGGCGCTGTTTGACGCTTCACTCAGATAATTCATAAAATCAATGGCCAGATCGGGGTGCTCGGAAAACGCTGAGACAACCATATAATCACCCCATATTTCTCCACCTTCTTCAGGGACAACATATCGTATTTGAGGATTTCGTTTCTGCAAAAGCAGAGCATCTCCATTCCATGTCTGGCCCATCCACGTTTCCCCAGAAACAATCCCTGAGTCGGCATCGGTTTTTAAATATCCGTAAGTTTGAACATAGTTTTTTTGTTTCTGTAATACGGCAATCGCAGCATCGATCGCCTTGGGATCTTCAGAATTGAGCGAATACCCAAGAGATTTAAGCGCCATACCGATGCCCAATCGATGAATATCCACCAACATGATCTTCCCGCGCCAAGCCTCTTTTGGCGTATAAAACTGCTTCCAACTTGTAATTTCTTCACCAATAAGATCCGCACGGTAAATAATCCCAAGTGTTCCCCACAAATAGGGAACTGCATATTTCTCAGTATCTGGCCATCCTGAAACATGCTGCTTTGTCATTCGAGCAAGATTCGGCACCTTCTCGACACCGAGAGGAATGATCCACCCTCGCCGCGCGTACGGTACAACATCGTTGCCATTAATCATAATGACATCGAAGCCTTTGCCTTTGCTGCGCATGACTCGTTCATCACGTTCATCCGAAGACTGAAAGTACTCTTGGCGAACCGTCACATTTCGTGTTTTTTCAAATTCTTCAATGACGCCCTTGGCGACATATGCTGTCCAATTGTAAAACACGAGTTCAGGACGCTCAGATGGACCAGCGTACCCACATGTTGGAAGAAGCGTAAAAAGAAGAAAACACATGACACTCCAGAAAATCTCAACGAGATACAACCTTGCATAAACGTGTATATCTGATAGCATACCATACAACTCCTTTTTTTGTCATGACATCCCACAAGATACATAAAAGAAAACTACACACAACACAAACCTGACATCAATATCAGACATATGAAGTACACATATGACACCTCCATGCACACACAACACTTTCGAAATCTCACAACACATTCCTTCATGGTATAATCTTATTTTACATACACCCAAATCATTCCTTTACCTTCTCCGTGGCATTTCTTGTTTTTCCACCAATAAACGTGCATAGTTGAAACAAAAAAGATACTATGCGGAGTGGTCGATGAAAAAAGACAGTGAGGGGTATCCTGCAGCGCCCAGATTGACGGATAAAATGAAGTGGGGAGATTGCTATGTTCATCGAGACCCGGCGTATTCATTGTACAGTATATCCATTAATTTTATGTATCATCTTAGGGTGCTTCGTCATCCAGGCTCAAGCTCAGACACCGACAGCAGAACACAACAAGGTACATGGATATCTTCACAAAGATCAATACCCGGATGCTTTTCATTTACTTCCTTCACCTCCGAATCAAAAGAGTGCAGGATTTGCTATGGATATATCCATCAGCCAACATGGCCTTGCTCTGCATGATACTCCTCGGTTTTCGTTAGCCACGACGGATGCAAACTATAATTTTCCGGAAGCTGCTCATGTTTTTGCCTGCACGCTCGGCATTCCCATCTCGAAAAAAAATACGCCACACCTGTATGAACTTCTCCAACGCGTCATGCTTGATGCCAAAAATGCCGCACATACGGCAAAAAAACACTACCATCGAAAGCGTCCATTTTTGGAAAATACAAAACCAATCTGTACTCCGGAGAAAGAGCAAAAACTTGCGCAAGAAAGTTCCTATCCCTCGGCCCATGCTGCCGTTGGGTGGGCCTGGGCTTTGGTGCTTACTGAAGTTGACCCTGCTCGGGAAGATACGATTTTACAACGGGGAAAAGCTTTTGGGGAAAACAGAATTGTATGCAATGTACATTGGTATAGTGATATTGTAGCGGGAAGAATGGTCGGATCTGCCATCGTCGCTCGCCTGCACGCCAATGTGGATTTCCAAAACGATGTACACGCAGCAAAGCATGAACTCAGCACAATCAGCAATCATGGCATGGCGACTCAAAAAGGCTGCAAACAGGAGTATGACGCGCTAACAAACAACCTTATTCTCCAATAACAAATTCTCTCAACGCTCAAGATGGATATTCGCGCATACCTCAAACACGGACACAATGGTCCCTACTTACGAATCCGCATTCGCACGAATTCTTTTGTCGAGTTTCGCAATATCCCTGTTTCTTCATCAATTGGTCGGGAAGACATGCAGAATCTCGCCCTTGCCTACGCCTTAAACAGATATCCCGAAGAGCGTGTTGTTATGCAACTTCCTCTTCCTATTTCTTAACCTCCGCGTACAACATTTCAAAGGAACCGTAGGAGGAAAAAAATACAGATATTTTACCACACATGAAGCGTATTGAGAGAGAAATAATCCGAGCGCGCCATGCAATATATTCATAGCAATGGGAAAAATAACAAGCAGAGAAAAGACAAAACCAACATACAAAATTTGGCTTATTGAGAAAGATATCTGAAAAGAAAGTGAAAACCAGCCAAGTCATCACGGTAAATCCACATATACGTGGATATACTGTATACTCAACATTGATGCTGCTTAACAGAATATTTATAAATATAAAATTCCACCCTAAAATGGCAGCATCTCCCAAACATATAGGCACACCATCAATAGCTAAAGCAGCAACAAAGTTTATGTGGTTCCTTATTTGTCCACCCACTTAACGAGGAAAGCTTCATCATCACTCTTCTCTGCAAAACATAATCCGACGGACTGCAAAATCATCTCCGACTCATCAAGGCAATCTTCATGTAATCTCTCTAAAGAACTTGAACGCCCACATGGGCAGGCAATATAGCGTCTTCGTATACGTGGATCACGGGGAAGTTCAATCATAACACACTTGGTCTCATGACGATCTTTGACAGAACAGAATACTCTTTGAACCCTACTTTTTATACAAGAGAACATTCTTCACTCCAGCATTATTATTGGATTATCAATAAAGACAAGATACAAATCGCACGTTTTTACACAAGCGGTTCCTATATTATACAAACACCATACAGAAAATAAGACCCTGCAAGACATCTAACATCACTAACAACAAATACCTATATTTTTTACCCGTCGAACATATAAACACCCCTTGAAATATCCAATTATTCGATCAGCATGCATTTATCCATATTCAAAGCAAATATAAATCAGGAAAAACCTGAAATTTATCCACTACCGGTTCTCTTTTTCGAGCTCTTTTTGTCGTGCTGTCATCCGTAATTTCTCACAGCCCACTCGATGCAAAATCACCGTGACCCATCCCCTCGAAGAATTCGCAAATTATTCAGTGGCGTTTAAAATGTCTCCTATCTGGTTCATTTCAAACGCCCCGACCCAAAGCTCCCCAAGATCAGAACTTTATCAAATTTTATTCAAAATTCAGCTTTTTCCTGATACCCAAACAAACACCAACATGCTAATCATAGATAAACTCATCGAAAAACACCTCAATAAAACACAAGACCCATTATGATTACAAATATCAAGGCATTTTTCTTGGAAGAAAATGGAGCCACAACGGTTGAGTACACGCTACTCACCGCTTTAGCGATTTCCGTTGTGGTAGGCTTTGCTTCTCTTGCTTCGCCAAAAATCGAAGGTGTGTTCAATACTATCATCTCCAGCTTGTCTAAAGCAGGCATTGAGCAACCTTTGCAATGAATCCAAACAAAGCCTCCAGATAAATACTTCCAGAGCGGTCATTATAACGTATTGAATCGTCATTGAGTATTCAGATCCACACTCATCGGCCTAGAAAATCAACATACTCTATCTCGTTGACAGACACGACAGGAATCTAGGACAACATATCCGTCACGATGATTTCTCCATTGATGATCTTTTCTTTGATCTCCTCAATCTTTTTCAAGACTTCAATAGAAATGGTATCGCGTGTATATTTCATCTCGCTGAGGCTCACACCGCCATTTTTAAGGCCGTAGTATGTTACGCCCGGTGCAAAATCCCCTTTCAATATTGCTTTGAGTGCATTGTACGAGGCAACATCCAATCGTTTGATCATGCTGGTTAACACGACTCCCTTGGCCAAGGAATCCTGGTCAGAGTCCACACCAATGGCATGATGTCCCGATTGGCGAGCGGCTTCGATAACGCCATTACCGGTCAATCCCGCAACCGCAAAGATTATATCAGCGCCTTGGCCATACAACGTCATCGCCAGCTCATACCCTTTTTGAGGCTCAGCAAAGCCGGAAAAATCCCTCGCAAGCGAAAGATATTCAACACGCGTCTTCACATTCGGATTCGTATATAGAGCACCTTCGCAATATCCCTGCTCAAAAGCAGGGACTGGAGAAATGGTCGTTCCGCCGATAAACCCCACAATGTCGGTCTTTGTCACATAGCCAGCCAGCGCTCCAGCTAAGAAGGAGCCTTCGTGCTGCTGAAACATGACGACCGAAATATTGGAAACGTCTTCAACAGGGACTTCAAAAAAAACAAATTTTTTATCCGGATGGGTATGAGCCGTTTCTTCAGCAAGCCCAGCGTGCTGGGCACCGAGGAGAATAATAATATCGGATTGCTCGACGATGTTAAGGAAGTCTTCTTCCGTGCTCTCTCCGGAGCTATTAGGCTCAAGGACAAGAAGCCTGAAATTGTATTCCTGCTGCGCTTTCAAAATTCCGCTGAATGCCATGTCATTATAGGATAAATCATCCCGCCCGGAGGCGCCAGTGACGCAACCGACAAGAGGAGAAGCCGTGCAATCGAGAGCAGACCTCCGTGAAAGACGCTGCGATACACATACCCGCTTCATCATGATACCTTCCGTTTAAACGAGATGTAATCTCTCAGGCATTCCCTCAAGAGGAATAATGCCCTGATGTGTTTTTAATAATGTCACATCGTGGAAATGCCGAAACGAATCCACAGAATTGACTTCACAAAGTACAAACAGAACTTGATAAACATGCCTCTGCCAACCAGAAGAAACCATCATAAGAAAAGCATCAGTCTTACCGTTCTGTCTTGCTGCATGTTCAACGCTTTGCGCTCAAGCAAGAGGCCTGTATGTATATTATTTGATCGCATACGGATTGATGGGTGAACCCACTGCTCCTCGAATAGGCAGTGGCGGAGCAACAAAAAAGAATTCATAGCGTTTATCACGATGACAATTTGCAGCAAGCTCACTGAGGTCAAAAATCTCCCCAACGAGCATACCCATGTTGGGGATTAAGGCTTGGTGAAGAGGTTGAAAAGCTCCCTCAATTTCATGAGGTTTGACTTCCAATCCCCACGTATCAATAGCAATAGCTGCAACGTTTCGATTATGCAGCCACTCACACATCCAAAGCGATAACCCGGGCGCATCATCTTCTACAAATCCAGACCAATTATTATCGCGAGCTTGCTCAAGAGTACCAGTCCTTATCAAGACGATATCTCCCCTCCCAACATGTGATGTTTCTCCCTGAAATTCGATACACGCTTCAATATCTTCAATGGTTATGGCGTAACCAATCTCAAGAGCCTCGCATTCTTTAAAACGTGCAATGTCCAGGAGCACCCCCCGACCAGCGACCTTTCCGTGTATTGCGGAAATACTATTCTTTTGCGCACCGTTTGATGATATCTCCTTTGCCCCATACCCATTCCACATTTTCCCTCTATCAAAAATATGTCCAAGGGCATCCCAGTGTGTTCCTGCTTGCAAAGGCATGGTTATCAAATCATCAGCATAGCCGAATCCGTGAGGAAAATATGACGTTGAATCTCGGCCGGTGTTGAGCATATACAGTTGCGGATTTATTCTTCCATAATTCCCTTTTTGCGGTCCATTTGAAGCCAGTTCAATGGCCAAAGGAAAAATATCACCTGTCAACACTAATCGTGAAGCGTTGAGAACATCACTCTTTTGAATATAATTCAGCGTTCCCAATTCATCAGAATCGCCCCACTTTCCCCAATTTCTCACCTTTTCAAACAATTTATAAAGCAATTCCATTTTGACTCTCCCTCCAGGTCATCCAACCAAGACGCACCCATGCATGATGGCTGTTTCTTGAACAGCTCTATGACCTCGTTTCTATTCAGCCTTGAAGAGGACGGGAAAAAAGATCGATGAACCAGTTCTCAAAACGTGGCGTATCCAAACCGATACAAACTTCAACATTGGGTTGTTGATTAAACTTTCCATCCAAATCGACAACTGTAGCGCCTTCCAGATACTGAGATTCCGTTTCCACGGTAACGAATGCATCTATAGTCGTGAACATATCTGGCTGGAGTAAAAAACAAATCGTAGTCAAGTCATGCATCAACCATCCATCAGTATATTTACATGTGTATTGCTGAAACATTTCACACATCATCTGGCTATTTTTATTGTCCGAACCAAGCATAGCAAGAGTATCTCGTGTCACGATTGCATTTCGTGTAACATCAAGACCACACATAACAAGAGGAAGACCACAATGAAGGACTTTTTTGGCCGCATGTGGATCGACATAAAAATTAAATTCAGCATGCGGAGTCTTGTTGCCACGTTTGCAACTCCCCCCCATAAATATAATTTTTTTGATGTTTTTTTTGCATTCGGGATACATAACCAAAAGAAGGGCAATATTGGTCAACGGCCCTAACGTCACGAGAATTACCGGAGTTGGGCTATTTACAACAACGTCGTAAATTGCCTCTACTGAATGCTTTGCTAATGGCTGCCGGCTTGATGTTGGAATATCCAAACCGCCTATGCCCGAGCTGCCGTGGATCGAGCTGGCATCTTCGAAGGGCTTGAGAAGGGGCCCTGAGGCCCCTTGGGAAACGGGTATATCCTGTCCATAATACTCAACAAGATTCAATGCATTCTTTGTCGTCTTGTCCACGGATACATTGCCCGCTACAGTAGAAATCAATTTAATATCTATTTCATCTAACAGGAATGCGGCAGCCAAAGCCACCGCATCATCAATTCCTGGGTCCGTGTCAATAATGACAGGTATGCTCTTATCCACAAAGCGTTCCTTCGAAGATGTCTTCGCACTCGCTCAATGATGTAATAGTATAATCTTGTCCCCACTCCGGCACGCTGCTATCAGAACGATGAATGAGGACGGAGATAAGTCCTGCAGCATTGGCGCATTCAATATCTTTGGGTTCATTGCCGACATAGACTGCTTCTGCCGGTTCACAATCAGCCTCAAGACATAACATCAGCAATCCCTTTGGATTGGGCTTCCTCACGCCGACTTGAACAGAGGTTTTCCAGCTATCCATCAGTTCAAGAAGATCGACTTGTTCCAGGTCGTCCGCAATGAAATGCTCCGGCATACCATAAGCAACATCGGTCAAGGCTCCAATATACACCCCGTTTTCTCGAAAGTTATTGAGAACCTGGACGGTTTCTCTATAAGGTGTAAGGGTCTGCCTGAAATAATCGAAAAAAGCACGGGATGCCCTCTGATGCAATGTGATATCGACTCCAATAACATCAATGGCTCCAGTGAATATGTGTTCGGCATCATATTCAACTTCGCGGGCAACCTTTCGTGTATTAAACTGCTCCATATACTCTTCGAGTAAATCCAACCGATCCATTGACGGCTCTACCCCAATCTGCGCGAGTGCTCTCGTCCAGGCTTCCGGGTAGTGGTCTTTCCAATTGAGTGGAATCGCTTTGTATGTATACAACGTTTCCCCCATATCGAAAAAGGCCGCTCTGAGTTCTCTCTTCATACACGTGTCCTTCGTTTGTAGGCATTATAACCATGCCACATAGTCACCATCCCTGCTGGACAAAGTATCTACTCTCACGTTGGCCACGTCTTCAACCGTATCGCCCAACACGTTAAGGCAGACTAATTATCTTTTGCCTTTGATTTCTCAACACACGATGCGTGAAGGCCTTGATAAAATTCATGATCTGCATCAACCACTTTGGGAGAACAAAACAGCCAGGAGAGGTTATCTCTATATTTGTATCCTTTAGGAGTAAGTTGCAAACGGGTAGCACCCACGCGTTGCAAGAGACCATGATGTTCTGCCGCATCAAGAATCGGTGTAAAGAGGTCCTTGTGGGACTCCCAATTGTATGGTTCAAGCTGCTGTAAATCTAAATCAAACAAATCTAAAACAAGTCGCTTACGAATCCGTTCCTCATCGTTATATTCAAATCCAACGGAGACTGTCTCAATGCCGTTGTCAATATCAGAAATATATTTTTTGACTTTATCCAACGATGGCTGGGTGTCTGTATTCAGTAAATAATCGACAGTGTTGGTGTAGGTCCTTGCTCCTGCACCAATGCCCAAATATGGAACACCGTGAAACTGGAGGCATTTCTGAATATACCCACCACGCCCCTGTTGTTTATAACGAATATTCGTCTCTGGAATATATCCTGCACTGAGAATTGTTTTTCGTGCATAGTCATAACGATTATAAAGCGCTGGGTCTCTGTGATACGAATATGCGCCGGTTTGAGCAAACAGTGCATCGGGGCGAACGGTTAAAAAATAGGTACTGATGGTCTGGGGGGCAAAGGAAATCAATGCATCAACGCTAGATTTCCATAATTCATCCGTTTGCCCTGCAAATCCATTAATGAGATCAACGGAGAGATTGGGTAATGGACTTTTATTGACAATCTCAAAGGCCTTTACAATAGTTTCTACATTGGCATTCCCACGGCCAGCTTGTTTCAATTCCGAGGAATCAAGCGACTGCACCCCCATATTGACCCTGGTCACACCGTTGTCGATAAGAAAATTTAAAAAGTCCGGATCGTCAGCAATAGAATCTGGTGTTGCTTCAAGGCAAACCTCATACGAACTATTTCTCCAATTGGGATATATTGTCGATAAGGCTGTAAAAAGAGAAAGAAAGTTTTGCCTGGACAATAACGTTGGCGTTCCACCTCCAAAATACACCGTACGCAGCGTCCTGCTCTGGAGCACTTTCTCGTATCGAAAGAGTTGCTTCACCACAGCATCGATATATGCGTCGTACAAATCTTGATCACGAGAGACCACGGTGTAAAGGTTGCAGTATCCACATTTATACCGACAAAACGGCACATGAATGTAGAGATTCAGTTCATCGGTCAAAGAATTCTTTTTATCCTCCTCCCATATTTCGTCCCAGGTCAAAGGTGATTTCAACTCTCGATAAGAAGACCTGGGAGGATAACAATATAAATACGGAGGAATCTCACCCTTGCTAATGCTATCTCCCAATATTTCGATGTACTCATTACCGCTCATGTTGCACTCCTTGCTATACGATTGCAAAACATCATTGATAACGATTTGCCACAGTGATGAATAAGATCGCTTATCTAGCAAACAGACAAATAGATCAGCGCCTCTTTTGGCGAATCAATGTCCCTCATTGACGAATTGTTGCGTTATTAGGTCTTCTCACTTGCTTATAAGAAGCTATACCTCCTTTTTGGAATTGCCACTCTACTCAAGTATTGCCCGCAATTTCCATAGAAATACAATACAAAACGCATACACATATTGCATTTTTTAAATAATTCTCACAACAATTTTACTACTATAACAATAAATCAGCATTTCAACCATGCACAACGCAATTATACCATCATAATAAAACTATTATAAAAAATATTTTCATCAAAAAAACAATATTCAACAGTAGAATTGCAATATATAATTATTTTTTTTGATTTTAATGAGTAATCAATGCCAAATCAGTGCGGATTATCAATAAACATCACATGAAGTGCTGCGTTCAAAAGAATCTAAACAACTTCGAACCCCAAACAGGAAAGTACCTGTCCATATGTCCACTTTTTCGACCTTCCTTACGATGCTCTTTTTTAACCGCACAAAAAAACATAGTGCAGACGCACTCAATCTCCATACAACCTATTTTTAATAGGTCTTTTTATGTTTTTCTTTCTATGAGTCAAGCACAATATGCCTTTGAAATACCCACAAAATCAGAATACCTCTAGAACATCACAAATCAACCAGGCGTAACATAAAGAAATAACTAAATTAATCTTTAAAAATACAGACACAATAAAAAAACAATTATTTATCATGCAAACACGAAATAACAATAAAACATGATACATCCCTCCAAAACACTCTCCCGATGTACAGGCTTCCCCAATTCTCAGATCTCTTTTTTATGAAAGATAAATGCAAAGGAGAAAAATGGGAACAATCTCAGATAGATATCGAAGACGACAACGATAGAAAAATCAATTGCATAACACGAGATGGAATGCGATGCCGAAACAACAACTGAACGTATTCTCAGAAAGCACAAAATGGAATTGAAGAGGTGATATTTCTGCGCAGATTGAGACTCAAGCCCTCTCAATCTCCCAGCATCCTGGAACTTCGGAAGAGATGGGTGGCAACACGGTTGAATATTAATACATGCGGATATATATACCAAAAAGCATCTCTGAAACGAGACTTTGCGCAACAAGTGTACGCCCTGGAATTCTGAAATTGTTGGACCAACATGCTTATACCATTCAGTTTCTGATTCTGGTCCTTTGATGACGAGAGTTATGAAGATCGCTTTGTTCAAAACGCGACAAGATTTTCCTTCAGAATATTTTGACTGCCACGTAGACCAAGTCTACGATCCCAAAACCGTGCGCTTTCATATTGATGATTGTGTAGACAGTGCCGAGCTTTGCACCACTGTGCCCCCTAGACGCTAAACCATTTGAATCGAATTCCAGGAGTAAGATATGGACAATGTATCCACGAAAATACACGAGAACATGAGTGTTTATGAAATCTTGACGACATATCCTTATCTTATCAATTTATTCAAAGAACATGGTCTCGGCAAATTTGAACGACCCGAAATCCTTGAAAAATTGGGACCACTTTTAAAGTTGAAAACCCCTTTGTCGATGATGAAGATCAATAAAAAGGTGTTCATAGATCTCCTCAACCAAACCATAGAAAAGCATGAAACGGGTAGTGACTTTACGTTGTCAGAAAATCCGGAGTATCAGAAAAATTTAACATTGCTCGCACTGTTGCCGTGTGGTTTAAAAATGCCTTTTTCGAGAGCATTCGATGTTTTTGCTTCAGAATATAATGAAAATCATAGCGATTCATTAAAGTACTTGCTTGAAGGCAATGTAAATCACGAGCTTTCATACTATCAATACATCGACTCCATCGAGTCGTTTGATGAGCTTCCAGATGTCATCATCAGCTCTGATATTAACAGCTTTTATCACAAACCTTTTCAGCAAGGCTTTCTTGAAAAAAAAGGATTTGTAAGCCTGTATCCCGACACACTTCACGATGATTTTGAAAAAATCAGTTACGAGGATCCCGAACATCAATTCACCATGCTTTCGGCAAACCTTCTGGTTCTGGTTTCCATTGATGAGTTGCTTGAGGGAAAACCTGGTATTGAGTCATGGAAAGACATTTTAAAACCTGAGTTTCAAAACAGTGTCGTCATGCGGGGACAGGCTGAATTCTTCTGCAATGGTGTTTTACTTCCATTTTATGCTCTCTTTGGAATGGAGGGTATTGTAGATCTTGCTTGCTCGGTACGAACAGGTGTCCACCCCTCAGAGATGGTCAAGATGATCGACAGTGGCAAGCGTGATGTTGCTCCACTCTATATAATGCCATACTTTTTTGCTCGAAAGATCAAAGATAAAGGCCGTATCTCTATCCGTATTCCCAAAGAAGGAGCAATTGTCAGCCCTGTGCAGATGCTCGTCAAAAAAAGCGCTCAAGAGAGAGTTCGGGACATTACAGACTTCCTGTGCAGCGTCGAATTCGGTCAGTTGTGCGCAGATGCATATTTCCCCTCGGTACATCCGGATGTACGCAACACGACGTCCCATATTGAAAAACTGTATTGGATTGGCTGGGAGTTCTTGAAGCAGAACGACATTGGTGAGCTGAAAAAGCGCATAGAAGAAATATTCATGAAAGAGTTCCATAAAACCGGGGGATTTGTATGAGATTTATAACGGTCTCTGGGCCTCCTTCATCGGGGAAGACCAGTGTCATTGTAAAAACCATAGAGGAGCTTCAACGAAATGATTTGAAATGTGGAGTTGTAAAGTTTGATTGTCTCTCTGCACAAGACCAGCTTGTTTACCACACAAAGGGGATTCCTGTTAAAGTCGGACTTTCCGGCAATCTCTGTCCTGACCACTTTTATGTGAGTAATATCGAGGCTGCTGTCACATGGGCTCAGAATGAACAATTCGATTATCTCATCACGGAAAGCGCAGGGCTCTGCAACCGCTGCTCTCCCCATATCAAAAACATTCTTGCGGTTTGCGTTGTCGATAATTTGAGCGGCGTCAATACTCCCAAAAAGATTGGGCCCATGCTCAAGTCGGCCGATATTGTCGTAATTACCAAGGGTGATATTGTTTCCCAAGCAGAGCGCGAAGTTTTTGCGTTCAGAATCCGTCAGGTCAATCCGCGAGCACGGCTTATTCAGTTCAATGGTGTCACAGGACAAGGGAGCTTTTATCTCAAAGAAGCTTTTTCTGAGACAGGGGCAATCGATTCTCTTAAAGGAGCGAGTCTCCGTTTCACCATGCCCGGCGCACTATGTTCATACTGCCTTGGCGAGAGAGCAATCGGTGAGGATAAACAAATCGGCATTTCAAGACTCATGGAATTTAATGGATAACAATGAACAGATTTTCTGGACTGACGATAAAAGAACTTCTTGAACGGTTTCCCTGGGCTGAGGATTTTTTTACTTCCCACGAAATTGATTGTTCGAAATGGCAAGAAAGTTCCCTTGATGCACTCTGTGTTTCCTTAGGTGAAGAATTTTTTTCTGAAATAGGTTCGAGCCCCTCCCGTTTCTCAGAAGATTTTTTTCTTTTTATTCAGGAAATGAAATCTCTTGAAGAAACAGTCGGCAACCAAATCCAGTCTATTCGAATTTTACCCGGTTTGAATAAAATGGGTGAGCCTGAATCCCATGAAGTGGTACTCAACCAGGGAAAGCTTACTGCCATTGTCGGGCCAACAGGTTCAGGGAAAAGCAGACTTTTGGAAGATATCGAATGCCTGGCTCAAGCAGACACCCCGACAAAAAGAAAAATTCTGGTCGATGAGCGAGTACCGTCCTATGACACACGTTTCTCCAATGAAGGCCGGCTCATTGCACAGCTCTCACAAAACATGAATTTTGTTATGGACCTCTCCGTCCAAGATTTCCTCATCATGCATGCCGAAAGCAGACTGGTCGAGAATATTGGAGAGCTGGTTGAAACCATCTTTGAAAAGGCCAATGAATTAGCAGGAGAGCCTTTTAGTAAAACAACTCCGATCACACAGCTCTCAGGCGGGCAAAGCCGAGCGCTCATGATTGCCGATACCGCACTGCTCAGTCAGGCCCCCATTATTCTCATTGATGAAATAGAAAATGCCGGAGTGGATAAAAGCAAAGCGCTCGATCTTTTTGTTGATAACAATAAAATCGTTCTCATCGCGACCCACGACCCTTTTCTTGCTCTCAGTACAGACCAGAGAATTATCATTCGAAACGGAGGAATCGATAAGGTCATCCTCACAACCAGTGAAGAGAAAAAAAAGCTCGTCGAACTCAAAAAACTCGACGATGCCGCAATGCAGCTCCGCACACGCCTTCGCCGAGGAGAGGTTATTTGTTGAAAGGATTTCGAGTCTGTTCTTCAGGAGAAAAATCAACGAGGGCAATGCTCGCAGAAAAATAGAATAATCCAGCAACAAAAAATTTGCTGGCGGTAGAAAACGTAAGGTCATAACGCATCCACAGAACTGGACCGTGACCGTCTTTTCCCCACAACAGCAGGCCTCTGTTTAACGCTCGCACGTCAGCCCATACCGTCACCACTGTCGACCTCGATTAAAGCGTGCTTCATCCAAGACGTTACCTCCTGCGACAAGCGCGTGAATTCGATGCTATGGCGCAGTTTTTCCGGCTCCCAGGTAATCTGCAGGACTCAAAAAAGAGCCGTCCGGAGAAGCCAACCCAACCCTCTCGACAATTGTAAAAGTCGCAAAGGCGCTCAAGCTTCGCGTAACGTCCCAACCCGCACGATGATATCAGGATGCCAATATGCCGACAAAATATAAAGAAAACGGACAAACCATTGTTCGCTATACCGAAGAGGAACTGCGCGACCTCCCATCTCAAATCGATTGGGAGCGCGTCACAATCCGGCTCGACCATGACGTTTTACAGTGGTTTCGGACAAAGAAAAAGAAAGGCTATCAGACCGCCATCAACGCTGTTTTGAAAGCCTTTGTCGAAAGCCAGAAACAGAACGAAGCCTAGCCGGATTATCAAAACTCAAGATTTTCCTGATTTCTTCGGCATACATTCTGTGCGACAAGCAGAATAAAAACCGGAGGGATTCATGAAGAGGATAAGCGTTCTGGCAGTGGTTATGTGTTATATCTTGGCGGCGGGGAGAGCCTGGGCGGCGTTTCCTGAGCCGCCGGAGAACGCGAAGGCGGTCCAAACATTTTATTACAACACACCATTTGGCACAGAAGAAATGTACGTCAAATTATGGAAGGACGAAGAAGGCAACTTCTACCTGCATGTGAATCCAACCTGCGTACAAAAAACAGAAACAGAAGAAATATGCCCGTATCTTTCTTGGACCGTTTCGGCTGGCAGTGAATATGATTCTTCAATCCAACTCTATGATGAAAATATGAATATTGTCTCTCTCCTATTTGAGGTTAGCAATCAAGAAACGGTCCTTATTTGGAGTGAACTAATAAGATCAAGTTCAAAGTTCACCGTTGTTTTTGTAGGAGATGGGGAGCCTTTTTCGTACACCTACCCCGACGACTTCATCACCAACGCCCCCGAACCGCCCCCAACACCAACCACCACTTGTGACTGCGACGACACCGACAATGATGGCGTCCCCGACGCATGGGACCAATGCGCCGACACGCCCACAGGAACCCCTACAGACTCAAAGGGATGCCCGGCCCAAGCGGAAAAAATCATTATCCCGATAATGTTGCCATAAAACAAAACCTGGCAGTTCCAATCGTCCCCCCGCCCCAAATGATTGATTTCTGGTGTGAAGGACCGGAAACACAGCCCGGTCCACCCGCCAGGAGGAAGCCATGGCGCTATTAGAGACGACGCAAAAAGGTTGGAAAAGGCCGTGGGAGAAGAAGCCAGAACGCAAAAAAGCCACCTTCTTTCGAAAGTGGCTTTTGAAATATCTGGCGCGCCAGGGAGGATTCGAACCCACGACCGTCGGCTTAGAAGGCCGATGCTCTATCCGACTGAGCTACTGGCGCGCGAAGTTGGTTTACATATAAGAAGATGGGGCTTGGCGTCAAGATTTGTCTTGGACGTTTGGAGAAAAAATGGTTTCAAACTTGACAGATCGTCTTCAAGCCGACACAAACGGCGCATTTCCGTTTTGGAGGACATGTGTCTGCTATGCAAATTCCCCCTGCTATTCCGTTTGTTCATTTCTCCGATTTTACGGAGTACCTTGACCGCCTTGGGTTATTCCATATGGATTTAGGTCTTGAGCGTATTGCGTCGGCATTATCGCAACTCGGTTTGCACGAGAATGCTCCTTTAACTGTTCAGGTTGTCGGGACCAATGGGAAAGGTTCTACGGTGACGTTTCTGGAACGATTATTTTTCGAACATGGTCAAACAACGGGATTGTACACCTCCCCGCATTTTGTCGATGTTCGCGAACGCATCGCCATAAACGGCAAGGTTCTGGATAAAAATGTTTGGATCGACGCTGTCAATGCCGTATTGGCGGCTTCGTCATCCCGAGAAGCCGACCGGTTAACATACTTTGAACTTCTGACGGTTATGGCAGCCTGGCTTTTTCGAAAGAGCAACGTCAGTGTCCAGATTTATGAAGCCGGGCTTGGTGGAACGCACGACGCAACGACCGCCCTGCCTCGCCATATTCTTGCTGTCACCCCCATAGGTCTGGATCACACCGCGGTCCTCGGAGATACCCTTGAGGCCATTGCTTCGGATAAAGCTGGTGCCATATCTGCCGGTATGACGCTTGTTACCGGTATGCAGGAAAATTCTGTTTCTGTTACTCTGAGCCAGACAGCCTATGGCAATGATGCCGACATTGTTTTTGCACAAACGATTCTCGACCAGTGGGAAGCCCAAGGCTTTCCCGTGAATGAAATTCTCACGACGACACCATATCGTTTGCCCGGTGCATTCCAGACCGGTAACGCCGGCCTGGCTCTGGCAACCTTCTTTTTATCTTGCGAGAGTATTGGGGTTACACCTCAACCCGATGCCGTCCGTCGGGCTCTTTCTCATGCATTCCTTCCCGGACGTATGCAATTCCTTGGTACTAATCCGCAATTGCTCTTGGATGGAGCCCACAATCCACCTGCATTGCAGGTACTCCACCAAGAGCTTCAAAATCGCGGATTACGGCCCGAAGCAATCATTTATACCGCCCTGAAAGACAAAGATATCACCGCATGTGCCGAGTTCGTCCGCAAACTCAGTGACGGCCCCATTTTCGTTCCAGGTCTACCCGGCAATGAACGCTCCTATGACCCAGAAGAACTTGCGCATTTCATCGGACCACGCGCACAAGCCTACCCCGATCCGGTGAGTGCCCTCCAAGCTGCACAAGACACGACGCAATCACTCGTCCTTGTTTGCGGTTCACTCTACCTTGTCGGAGCGATTCTCCAACATGCAGGCTGGCAGCCCGATTCGTTGTAATTTATAACAACAGCAGAAGAGCAATGGCCGGTATCACCCCGGCCTTCTGCTGGACAAATGCTAATGCCCCCATATCTGCCCGAGTTCCGTCTGCATCAACTGGTAAAGTCGGATCTCCGGTGTCGATACACGGTGACTTTGTTGCATCATTCGTGGGTTCATGCGCCCAAGTCAAATTGAAATTTCCGCCTGCAGCATCAACAAATAACGGATCGGCAGCAATGCAGCCCGTTCCGAACCATGCCTCTCCTGTGCCGTTCATGATATCCGAGTATTGCAGAACAACAGAAACGCCCCCCCCACCGGAAGAATACGCGAACTCATCTGGGGCATCATTCCACAGAATATTGCTGGTCAATGTCGCTTGCCCGGTCCCTGCGTCGATATAGACATAAATCCCGCCAGCTTCACCGGAGGCGATGTTTCCGTACAGGGTATTGCTTTGAATGATCCCGGTCCCATTGACGGTGGCAAACGATAATCCCGCTCCAACATTGCCGCTTGTGTTGCTGTCGAAAATACTTTTCTTCACTGTAATGCTCGCATCATCAGCGACAGCACTCAATCCACCACCGTTGTTATCGGCATTGTTTTCAGTAAACACATTGTCGGAAAGCGTTGCCGTTCCGGCAATCATATCTATCCATGCGCCTGCTCCGTCTTCCCCTGCTCTGTTGCCCGTATGCACATTCGTTGAGTAGGCGAGCGTTCCATCATTTATATAGAGATGCGCCCCACCTCCACTTCCGATCGTCGCCGTATTCCTCAAAAAACTGTTGCGCGTTACGGAAGCTCTGCACGAGACGTTGCACCGCACGATTACGCCGCCACCACCGAGCCCGGCGGTATTGTCTGAAAAACTATTCGAATCCAGATTCAGTTCCGAATCTCCCCCGAGCTGATATGTCATGAGTCCGCCACCATCGGGGTTATCTCCACCGGATGCCATGTTGCCAGAAAACGTATTGCCGCTAATTGTCGCGCTGCTGGTTGCCTGAGAATAAAACATTGCCCCACCAGCATCACCGAAGGCATCGCTCGAACCAGTATTTGTGACACTGTTTCCCGAAAAAGTGGAGTTTACAAGCGCTCCCTCTCCACTCGTTGTTCCGACGAATAATCCTCCCACATTGCCACGAGAGGTATTACCGCTCACGAAAGATGACTGCACCGTAACGGTACCGCTTTCGCTGTTAAGATTGGCTCCTCCTCCAACACTTTCTCCACCGGTTGCCGTACTATTCATAATGCGGCAGCTCACAACAGTAATATCTGCGGCATTGGTTGCTACCAGAAGCGCTCCGCCATTTCCGGCAGTCTGCCCATTGCGGATTGTCAAATTCTCAAGCCGGATGGAGGCGTTATCCTGACTCGTCATGAGTGTAAGCACCTGAAAAGTTCCACCACCATCGAGGATCGTTGTATCCATGCCTGCTCCACGAATCGTCAAAGATTGATTTTCAGTGGAGACGTAGGAAAGTCCAGCAGCAAGGGAATACACCCCGGTAGAAACCTCAATCGTGTCATCTGCTCCATTATTGGACGCCGAATTCAATGCGGGTTGAAATTGGTCGATGTCTTCTACTGTAAACGTCGCTGAAAAGACAAAATTCGCTTTGGCAGTTATCGCCATCAACACAAAAATCAAAAATAGCAACATTTTCCTTGATTTCATGACCTTGCCCTCCATAACGAATAGCCTCCATGATATGAAATACCGGCATATTTACTCCATACCATCTCACGTCACTATTCAATAGTTACTTTGCAAAAAATGTTCACATACCATCAACTCTATATACTTTAAACCTACTACACATTTTCAGCACACAGCATATCCCATAACTCTTTCAAGAGTTATCTCGTAACATCCTTTATATTATGGATTAATATCTCAACATCAAATATTTAAAATTTCACATTCTGAGTATTCTACTGCATTTACTGCATTTTCTTCATCACCATACGTTTCACTACGTATTTCATACAAACCATTGACAAATTCTATGAAATATTCAGCGACGAGCGAAAACGCTCTTCCCAAATACTGCTATTTACATCTTACTGTAAAATACAGTAAGATGTTTAAAACAGTCCACAAGGAAACACTATGTCACCTAAGAAAAGAAAAGGATATCGTCATCTTCCCGCTTTCTTACTGCTCGCAGTAGCGCACGGCCCAGGACATGGAGCCGCTCTCCTGGTGCGTATGCAAGAGCTTTTACCGGTCAACGCTGTAGATTCCGGGGCCGTTTATCGAACACTGGCAGAGCTTGAAAAGGATGGCGAAATAAAAGGAACCTGGGACACCGAAAGCAGAGGCCCAGCAAAAAAAATATATCACATCACAGAAGCTGGCTGGGAGCAACTCAACTTTTGGCGAGAGGATATCACGTACCGTGTACGTCTCCTGACACGTTTTCTTGATCTCACGGACAATATCACCGCCAGTTCATCAAAGGAGTAAATCCGTGCCCTCATCGACACCGTCCGCCTCTTCCTCAACAGCAATCATGTCTATGACGCCACAACATAGAGCTGCACTTGTCGCTATTCTTCTTACGACTACGTTTTTGCTCGCCCACGGGTCGAAGAACGATACACTGCTCAATCCGGCTATCATCATTGTCTTATCCATCGTCTTATGGGCAACAAGCTGGATACCGGGGTGGCTGACCGGACTCGTTTTCTTTTCTCTTTGCATGGTTGCGCACGTCGCTCCGGCTGCTGATATTTTTGCCGGATTTACCTCATCCGCAACGTGGCTCATTTTATCTGGTTTGGTCATTGGCGCGTCCATACAGTATACCGGGCTCGGCGATCGATTGGCATCCGGTCTTGCTCCACGCATAGGCCGCTCTTTTGCCCGTGCCATTCTACTGGTTGCCTCCTTCAGTATAGCACTGGCGTTTGCCATGCCCTCCTCAATGGGACGTGTCCTTTTGTTATTGCCTATCTTGCGTGCGTTGGCCGACCATTTGGGGTATGCCGAAAACAGCAAGGGGCACCGAGGCATTATTCTCGCCGGTGTGTTTGGGACATTTTTACCGACATTTACCATTCTCCCATCCAATATTCCCAACAATGTCTTCGTCGGGACGCTGGAAACCGTTCTCGGTCTCACACCAACATTCGGGACATATCTGCTGTTACACTTTCCCGTCCTTGGTTTATTGAAATTGACCATACTGGCACTTCTCCTCATACGCTTATTTCACGACGAACCATCACCCACAACATATACAACACCAACATTTTCCCAACACATAACTCCACAAGAGATACACTTATCTATTGTTTTGGGTATCGCCGTCACGTTATGGGCCACGGACGCATGGCATGGTATATCAGCAGCTTGGGTCGGTATGCCAATTGCTGTCTGGTGCTTGTATCCGGGAAGCGGATTGTTGGGAAAAAATCCATCTACGGCGTTGAAAGTTGAACCGATTTTGTATGTTGCGGCCATTGTCAGCATGGGAGTTCTTGCAGATCAAAGCGGACTCGGAGCTTGGGTTGCTCACCATGTCGTACACCTTCTTCCCCTTGATCCCCAGACTCCTGAAATAAATTTCGGTATCTTGGCCGGTCTGTCTTCGCTCATGGGATTCGTCGTCACTATGCCCGGTATTCCACCTATCATGACGCCTCTTGTCCCTTCTCTGGTGCATGCCACAGATTGGTCTCCCCTCACCATCGCCATGACCCAAGTTGTTGCATTTTCAACGGTGATCCTCCCTTACCAGGCTCCACCACTTATTGTAGCAATCCAGTCCGGATATACCTCAACACGAGACGTCACCCGGACATGCCTCCTCATGGCCGCAATCACGCTTCTTGTCTTGTGGCCTTTGGACTATCTCTGGTGGATGTATTTAGGGATGTTTTCGTCGTAGAATCATCTGCGAAACAACCAATTGTTCGCATGAGAATATGTGGAAAGAAGGAGGTTGTCCTCCTTCTTTCCTTTTTGATTTGATAGAATGAAACAAGAGACCAGCAGTCGAAAAATTCAATTCACTGTGGAGAGAAAAAAATCAAAACAACACTTCTGTTCGCGATATTATTTCGTCTTAAGCTTGGCAGCCAGGGCTTGTCCTTGGTCCCCCCCTCCAGCCATACGAGCGAGCTCTAAAGTGACGGATTTCCCGTTTAAAAGGCGGCAGGATGTTGTCGTGCGACCGTCCGCCACGCTTTTCTCAACAAGAAAATGGCGATTCCCCAAAGCAGCCAACTGCGGCCAATGGGAGATGAGTATAACTTGTTGCCGATCGGCCAAGCGCTGAATCTGACGCCCGACTTTGCCAAGCGTAATCCCGCCAATGCCAGCATCAACTTCGTCAAAAATCAGTGCCGGCTGCTCATGTTCGGCCATACGCCCAATAACGGCCAAGAGAAATCGCGATAATTCCCCCCCCGAAGCAATCTTATCCAAAGGCATGGCCGGCTGTCCTGGGTTTGGGGCAAAAAGCAATCTCGCTCGATCTTCAATCAGCGGTTCACCGTGGGCCGGCGTATACAGCACTTTGGGAGTAAACTCGAAATCGATAGCAAGACCATCAGAGAATCCGAGTTCAACCAGATCCTGAGACAATGTTTGCGCCAACCGTTCCGACGCACTGCGCCGGGCTGCGTTGAGACAAAGAAGTAACGCGCCTAATGTTTCGGCAGCTTGGCTTTCTTCACGTTCCAACCGCTTAATATCCAACCCACAAACATCGAGAAAGGTAAGGTTGTCGCCAACTTCTTTGGCGAGCGCCACAATTTCATCAAGTGGTCGTTTGAGTTTGCGCTTGAGTTGCGCGAGATCCCACAGACGTTTCTCGACGGCTTCAATGTTGTCTTCAGCAGCATCCGGCGTCAGGTTACGTAAACGAGCGGCAAGATCACTCAAATGATGACGCGCCGACTCCACTGCCGTGGCGTCTTCAGACAATTCAGGCCAAGTATCGGCCAAGGCATGCAGATCCTTTTCCGAATCGGCAAGCCCATCTATCAACCCATCTTCCACCAACAATCGACCAAGCAAGCGGTCCAAGCACTCCCGAGCTCGATCCATATTACGAAGCGCATCGCGTCGTGCCAGCAGTTCATCTTCTTCACCGGGCTTGGGATTGACCTTTTCTATCTGCTGGCGTTGAAATTCCAGGATCTCCTTTCGGTCTTCCAATGTGGCACATTGTTTGTGCAAATCGGCTAACGTTGCTCCAATGCGACGTAAGGTCTCAAGATGAGCATTTTTTTGTGCAGGAAGGTCGAGATCATCCAGAAAGGCATCAAGCAACTCAGCCTGGTAGGCAGGTTGCAGGAGTTTTTGTTGTCCGTGTTGACTCGCATGAATCAGAAGATTGGGCCGGAGTTGTTTGACAACATCTAGGGAAACCAAGCTGTCATTGAGGAAAAGCCGACTTCGTCCACTGCCTGCAGCCAACTCGCGCCGAATGATATATTCGTCTTCTCCGACGGAAAAAAGCGCCTCAACAACCGCCTTTTCCTCGTCAGGACGCACCATGTCGGCACTCATTTTTTCCCCAACGGCAAAGCCTATAGCCTTAAGCAAAAAACTCTTTCCTGCTCCGGTCTCCCCGGATAACACATTGAGGCCGGCGTCGAACTCCAGTTCGGCGTCAGCAATCAGTGCGAGATTCCGAATACGTAAATATTCAAGCATACGGCCATTTTTTCCCGAAACAAGCGTACCCCGCAGGGCCGGACGCACCATACCACAACAATTTCGGCTGGCAAGAGGAGGGCAAAGAAGGGAATTTGAACAGAGAAAGCCAATGGGCCGACAGCACATGAGACACTGCTCAAATTTTTAGTGGGTCCGGTGTCCACAGAGAGACGTGAAATAATCAGAAATATATTTCTCTGGGGAAGACAACATTGTCTCCCCCGAAAATTTACGATGCCCTACCCACCAAAGGGGCAGTGCGGAAAGGAACACGTTTCACAGTTGAGACAGAATCCTCCATTGGCAAACGACGCCAACTCCTGACGCGTTGGTGAAACTCCGGCCAGAATGCGAGGAAGAAGACGGTCAATACTCGTGGTTTTGTAGAACAACGCACATGCGGGAACACCAAGCAAGTCGGCCGCTCCGATTTTGGCTACAAGCGCCATATTCCCAGGCAACAATGGAACCCCAAAGCGAATATCCTGTGCGCCAGCCTCAATAATCGCCTGCCGGGTGACATCATCGGGGTCAACCGACAATCCTGCTGTCGTCATGATAAGATCGCAGCCTGCACCAAGAAAATCGGCCAGGGCCGCCTTGATCGCGTCTTTATCGTCAGGGACAATACGAGACGCAATAACCTGACTACCAAGAGCCTGCACCTTTTTCGTCAAAATCGGTTCGAACCGGTCCTCAATGAGACCCTGAAAAACTTCGGTGCCGGTAATGAGAATGCCGACTTTTGCGGGACGCAGTGGAGCCACCGAAATCACCGTGCCGCGTTTTAAGACACTATGAGCGGCGAGGAAACGAGGCCGATCGATAAAAAGCGGAAGAGCTCGAACTCCGGCGACACGATCACCCTTTTTGACGAGACTGGCCGAACGTCTGACGGAAAGAGCCACATCAGGACATAAATTGAATGCTTTCAAAGCCTCGTCATTGACCAAAAGCAAACCATCATGTGCTGCTGCTAACGTAATTTTTCCTTCATGAACCGGACCATCAGCAACGAGCGAACCCTCGGCACACAAGGAAGTCGCAAAACGACCGGCAGCTTCGTCCTCATGGACGGCATCACCAGCCGCAGCTTCTTCATCGGCAACATACACATGCATACGACCCATATGTTGGAGACGACAAACGTCACCAACAGAAATTGTATGACCTCGCTTGAACTCAACTCCCTTGAATGTCCCTGGAGCGATACGTGTCATGTCGTGGACAGTGGTCTTCCCCACGGCTTCTTCCACAGGAACAATCTTTGCCGCGAGAGATGATGCCTTCGACGGTTCGGTAGAAAACGTCGGAGCCTGGCCGGAACAGCCCAAACACACAGGGCCGTGCCGAACGGGGTAGGCTTCGTTACAGATGGGACAGACGCCAATACCCCCTTTACTGACCTTGCCAACATACCGATCAAGAACACGAACCGGAGTTACGGTCAGCACCGACTCTCCTGCTTCAAATATTTGTCTGCGCAGCTTGCTCGAGTTCTGATCTTTCTTGTGCTTTTCCTTGAAATACCAGACTCTATACTCGTCATAGCCACCAAGCTTGGCCTGATCGAGATGCACACGAACACCTTCGCCCGTATGCTTATTGAACAACGTCATGGCATATCGACCCAAGTCGACAATTTTCAGCCAGTTGTTGCCTGCCGTACATGGGGTGAGAAGCTGTATGGCATCGGGCAGGCATGAGGAGGTCTCTGCAACAGCGTCGTAGAGCACCCCTTCGGGCATATGGCGTTTGGCCAATTCCACCATAAATCCACCGACAATAAGTCCTGGCGCTGGATAACTGTGGAATCGAGTTATAAGATCAATGTATTGATCTGCAGAATACTGTCCAATGCAAGCCTCAATTGTCGGGGTCGTCATATGTGGCATCCTTAAAAGGCTGAATGTCCCATTGAAGACGAGTCCGAGCCTGTTCCAGCGCATATTGCTCAATGTCGGCGTGCAACGTCTGGAAGGTTTGGACAAGTCTCTTCCCTTTCTCGTTTAGCGTGAAGCCTTTGCGCCCTCCTTCTTTCTCCAAAAGAGGTTCTCCCAGGACTGCTTCAGTTTTTTTTATGCGGCCCCAGGCTGCCCGATAGGACATCCCCATGGCTTTTGCCGCTTTATTCAAAGATCCGGTCTCAGCCACCAAGGCCAATAATCTGGCCCGGCCAAGTCCCAAAATCATGCCGTCGTCTGTTTCAAACCAAAGATGCAACCGCATCGTAGTCGACAGCTCATCCATTGTGTCATCCTTTTCCGGGTTAACGAGTCATCGCATTCGGACCGAATACGTTTTCGTCAACACCGTCTTGACGGTTTTGTCTCTCGGACTTACATCGTTGCATTCGTGTTTCGCTCCAAACATCACTCCAACGTTTGGCTCACCTCTGGTCAGCGAAACCGGCTGTATTGGTCCGAATCCATTCAAAAATTTTCTGCCTCGTACTTCTCCACCGTTTCGTGCGCGTGACTCTGGACGAGACGGCAACAATAGGACACAGGCTTCAGGTTCTTCTGTAACGGCATTAGAATACTCGTTCAGAAGCGTCTCCATTACCTATGTTAACTTTAGCATAACCATCTTTTGTCACGGCGACAAGCCTATTCGTGACGAGAACGAATCAAAAATCATGACTGCTTCTATTGACCTTGACTCACCATATCGTGCTATCTGGCACTTGGCCTGGCCTCAAATTCTTATGATGCTGTTCCACTTTTTTGTCGGAGCAGCCGATGTTTTTGTTGCCGCTCGCCTCGGTCGAGAAGAGCAAGCTGCGTTTGGGATGATTTCCCATGCGCTCTTCTTCTTTCTCGTCCTTGCCATCGCAACCTCCAACGGTACCGTGGCTGCAGTAAGTCAGTCTATTGGCGCGGGGAAAGAACTCCGTGCTCAGCGGTATATCGGAATGAGCCTTCTTCTCGGGGTACTTCTTGGTGGAGTTATTCTGATTGTCGGCCAAATTTTTAAAGACCTCTTCCTCGGTCTTCTCCAAGTCCCGACCGGTCTTGAGGACATCACATCGTATATTCTCAGCGTGTTCTTGCTCCTGCTCCCTATCCAATACCTGTTCATCATCACGAATGCCGTGTTTCGCGCTCGGAAAGAAGTCAAGATCCCGCTCGTTTCCATGAGCATCATGACAATACTGAACGCCATTGGTGATTTTGGATTGGGATTCGGGTTATGGGGATTGCCGGAGCTTGGGTATAAAGGATTGGCATGGACAACCTTCGGCTCGGTAACTGCAGGTCTCATGTTCAATTTGTGCATTCTCAAGTATAAAGGTCTCCTCCTGCGAGAAACAATCCCTCCTGTTCGCTGGATGCGACGCGGCATCGGTTACCTGTTCAAAGTCGCCTGGCCATCAGGGTTAATGCAGGTTTCCTGGCAAACCGGATACCTTGTCCTGTTCGCCATCACGGCATCATTGCCGGAGGGAAGTGTTGATGCATTGGCTGGCATGTCGGCAGGTATTCGGATCGAATCACTGCTTTTTCTCCCTGCCTTTGCACTCAATTTGACGGCATCCATCCTTGTGGGGCATTATTTGGGTGCAGGAAATCCTGAAGAAGCGAAACGCTTCGGTTTTCGTATTGCCGCTATAGGTGTTGGCTTTCTGACTGTCCTCTCAGCCTGTATCTGGCCATTTGCTCAAAATGCGGCATCAATCTTTGCCGTTGATCCTCGCGTACTCGCCGAGGCTGTCAGCTATTTAAAGTATAACCTCTTGTCTATTCCGTTTACGGTCTGCACCATGATCCTGGCCGGTTCGCTCAATGGGGCCGGGGCAACGCTCTATAACCTGGTCGCATTTTCATTGGCCATCTGGTTGGTTCGTTTGCCCACAGCCTATGTACTTGGGCATCTTGTCTTACACGATGCAGCCGGTGTTTGGGCATCTATGCTCGTCTCGCAAATCGTCCAGGCGTTTAGCCTTCTGTACGTTTTCACGTTCAAAAACTGGCAACGATTCAGCCTGGGGCGTAAAACCAAACCCATCATCAGCAAGGAGCGATCACATGCACATGGAGTTTGAAGCGCCAAGTCTCGCCCGAAGGGAAGAGTACCTGGCCGCATTGTCGAAAATGCCACAAAAAGCCTCGGATTATAGCTTCGGAAATATTTATGGATGGGCCGAATCATACGGTCTCGAATGGGCATTCACCCCCGATTATGTTCTCATTCGCCAAACGATTCCCCATGTTGTCTATTGGGCTCCCGTCGGCAATTGGGATGCCGTCGATTGGACCGGATGCCCGTGTATAGCTGCGGGCATGGAATTCATCCGTATCCCGGAAACGCTAGCCAACAGCCTCTCTGCACAACTTGGAGACAAGATTGAAGTCAAAGAGTTGCGCGACCATTTCGACTACCTCTACTCCGTTCAAGAGCTCATTGAATTAAAAGGAAATCGATTCCATAAAAAAAAGAATCTCCTTAAACAATTCAGCAAGCACTACGATTTTGAATACCATGTAATATCACCGGATTGCATTGAGGAAGTTCTTGAAATGCAGTCAGACTGGTGTCTCTGGCGTGAAGATGAATGTAATAAAACGCTTATTGCAGAGAACAAAGCCATATCTCGTGTTTTAAAAACGTTTGATAGACAGCCTGAACTCTTCGGTGGAACAATTAAAGTGGATGGGAAAGTCATCGCCTACACTGTCGCCGAAGAACTCGAACCAGGTACCGTGGTCATCCACTTTGAAAAAGGACACACCAACTTCAAAGGTGTATACCAAGCCATCAACCAACAATTTCTTGAACACACCGCATCACAGTACGACATCGTCAATCGAGAGCAAGACATCGGCGACGAAGGCTTGCGTAAAGCCAAAATGTCGTATAACCCGGTCGGATTCCTTAAGAAATACAATATTCTTGTAAAATAAGCAGCCGAGGCTGCTCGGTGGAGTTCAGTTATGCCTGTCGTCCCCCGCGTCTGCGTCGTCTCCCCCGGTCTAGACGGCTACTTCGCCGGGGGCGGTGAGCATATTCTTGTACTCCACCCCAAACCCGGCGTCATATCTATTGCCGAAGAGTGCGAACGGAGAAAGTTCACCCCAGATTTGCTCATTCAACAGGAAATCCTTGCACCGCGGGTCATTCTCAAAGACCTGGATGCGTTGCAATGCCCGAAACTCTTTTGGGCTCTCGATCCCCATCTCAATTTCTATTGGCACAGACATTATGCCAAACTTTTTGATGTCGTTGCTTCCACCCAAAAAAACTGGGCCGAGGCACTCCGGCAAGATGGTCACCCTCATACCGACTGGGTGACCTGGTGGGGGCAAGATCGTCCCTGGCAGCCTTTTCACAAGCGCCACAACACAGTCACGTTCGTTGGACGTATCACGCAGTATCGGCCCGTACGAAAACGATTCGCCGATTTTTTACAAAAACGATTTCACGCCCGCATTGAAACAGAAATCCCCTACGCCGACATGCTTGCGCTCTATGGAGACACACGGTTTGCTCCAAATGAAGGCATTTCTTCGGAAATCAATATGCGTCTTTTCCAGGCAACAGCAGCCGGGTGTTTGGTCTTTAATCAAGATCGTACTCCCGGATTGGAAGACCTTCTCGAACCCGGTCGTGAAATCGAAACGTTTGAAGATGTTTTCGACCTGGAAGACAAGCTCGCCCACGCGATCGCGCATCCAGACGAATATGTTGAGAAAGCACGCCGTGCCTACGAAGCTGTCCGGAACAGGCATATGGCCGTCCACCGGGCACAAGCCCTGCTCGATCTTGTCGGTAAAACGTCGCAGACAGCACTGACCGGACAGGATGCCGATTTTCAACTTCAACTCACATTGGCACATCTTTTTCTGGCCCATCTGATCGCAATACGTCCAGCCAGCGTTGTCCAAGGACTTGCCCGTCACATTCACTATCCAGAAGCCGCAGCTTTGACCCTTCGCGTCTTTTGGTTCATGCAGGCGAAAGAGGAGGCGAAAAAAGCCGCTCTCTTCGCTCTCACGCAGAATAGCCATCACACCAGCCTCGACTTCAATCTTACAGGAGCAGTAATCGGTCTACGATGCAATATGTGGGAAATGGCCAAAGCCTTCTGGTTTCGCCAATGCCGTGCCGAGAATCAACCACTGACACCTGTAAATGGTCCGACTGATCTACTTGTCCGATTCGCAGATGTTTGCATCAAGCATGACAAAATCGCCAATCTTGGCTTTCCGTTCAACGACGAAGAACATCTCCCGCTGACAACAGTGGACCTGCTCGCCGAAGCCGTTTCACTCGACATCAATAATCATCGCTTGGTCAGACGTTTCGAGTCGATATTAAGCCGATATTCCGGTTTAGAACTCCAACGAATTGGTCTGCTCTCCAACATTTCACTTCATTTTCGCGACGATTGGCGATTGAGCCTGAAGCTCGCAGGACTCAATGCCCGTGCATTTCGAATCCGTGATGCTCTGGAAGAATTTGAATTGGCTCGCGCTACAGCGCAACGACTTGGAAAAATCGACATCTTTAAACGAAGTGCCCAAAGCCGGGAAATGGCGGGATGCAAAGCGATGTTTGACCGATTTTCCTAAAAATGAAAGATACTCGACATAGTCGAGAGCGAACCACGAACACCCCATATACACTCTCCTGAAAAGTTAGCAAGCACATAGCCTTGAGTACTGGAGGGCCTTTTCATGTATATACGCCGCGTTGAAATCAAATCCATCAAGAGTTTTGATACCGCCTCGCCATCTCTTTCAAAAAGCGGCGAAATCGCTTTCCTTTAAGTCACCTCACGTCTCGTCGGTGTAATGAAACCCACCAGCGAAATATCTCCCAATGTATTCAAAACGGACAAAGATCACCATGTCGCCGTCGTCTTTCTCCGTATATCAACACTGTACGTCCCGTTTTTCAACCTTTCAAAGCTACGTTATAACGCGTTCTAGAATTGTTATCATCGCAGTGGCATTGCACAATTCCATTGATTTGGTTATACTTCACGAAAGATCCGTCCGAGAATCAACTTCGAGCAGCACATATTTGCCGTAACGCGAAATCTGAGTTCGCGATAGTAAGCGTATGTCCGAAATCATACCCCACGTGATTTTGTTCAACTCAATGTAGTATTATGCCCGCCTTCCCACTTTTTATACGGCGAGGCAACAGGTCTATCCTATTGCTCTTTTTGAGAATTGGGCAGTATTCTGCCCTGCCTCTCGCACCACTGATGACGCGTGCATGTCGTTGGAACAAATCAGTTGGTCGATACATTTCACTTATAAAAGGCGCTTCACGCCTCCTCCCAGATAACGCGATATATCTTCGCACCATGGTGCGTTTTACAATCCATACCTTTATACACCCCAAGCTGTACTCTCTCCCGGCAAAGACTCCATCCTTGCCAAGGAGACATGTTTTTAACGTTGGACCGCCACTTCGGCCATGGGAGAATCCAAATGGACGCGAACAAAATTTATGACACGATCATTATCGGAGGCGGCCCCGCTGGGCTTGCGGTTGGCTCCGAGCTGTCAGCCGACCACGACATTATAGTCATTGACAAGGAGTACGCAGGAAAAACAACGAAAAGTTGGTTTGTTCCGCTAGACGTCGTCAATGAAGATGTCATGCCCTACACGTATAACGGCGTGACAACATTCATGACACAAACATACGGTGGGGCAAACTTGAATTGGAGAGCCGAACTGTTCGACCGATATCCTTATGTCGACGAACATGCCCTCTTGGCTCATTGGATTGAGGTCATTAAAAGTAACGGTGGCGATATTATCAATACCTGCTCCTATTCAGATCATAATGTCACTGATGGGATCGTCAGTGTCGAGACCACGGCAGGTATCTTGAAAACTCGATTACTCATTGATGCCTCGGGCCAAAATTCACCGATTCTACAAAAATATCACATCGACCGATCGAATGACTACTGGTGGTCGGTCTACGGAAGTGTTGGAAAGCATCCAAACGGTTTGAACGGTATGAAAGTCGGTGACTATATGCTGTGGCAAACATTTGAAGATTCCACGATCGACCCCGATGCCTCCATGGCGAATGGGCGCCCTGTTTTTGAATATGAAATTCTCGATGAATCGACATCGTTCTCTTTTGTCTTTTATCTGCGAAAAGAACGCATGCCACTTGAATTCATGGAAAAAGAATACATGAAGGTCATTCGTGAAGAACCAACAACACCGAATTTCCATGACCTTGAGATTCAAGAATTAAAACATGGCTGGTATCCGTCTGGCACGGTTTCTTCACAACAAATTGCGGAAGATCATGTCGTCTTTATTGGCGATGCGGGTTGCTGGACCACGCCGTGCGGATGGGGGATGACATTCATCTTACGAAATTATAGACATTTCTCTCAACAAATGCATACCCTGCTTACAAACAACACTCTTGATAAAAGCAGTCTTCTCTCCGTTCCGCATTACGAAACTCATGAAAACTTTGAAGTTCTCCTTGATGCGATTGTCACGCATTTCCTCTCCAATGCCACAGCCTCTCAACTCAACCGATTTATCAACCTTTTCGAGGACATCCCCAAAATTCTCTGTGAGAAAGTCTTCACACTTTGCATTACGCGAGAAGAAGTTCATGTTATGGCAAAAGCCATGTTCAAAGAATTTGATCTTACAGAACTCGTTCACATTTTGACCAAGGAAGATTATTGCCTTCTCCTTGAAGAGGCGCGATTTTTTGCCGAGGATACGTTCCTTGAAGAAATGCAAAAAGTTTTTCACCGTCATCATGGCAGCAGTACCGATATACCTTTGAGCAACGGTTACGATTTCCAATAAACCGTGCCTATTGCGCCGTCGGTCCCCTATTCTTTCGACAAGGCATATGACGCACGAAAGGATTGATACATGAGTGAACTCATTTTCAAAGAACCTGATGAACCAAATCCGGCTCAGGATCTTCAATCGAAAGACAAAATCAAGGTGATTATTGCTGATGACGAAGAAGAAGTTCATGTTGTCACCAAATACGTCTTGAGAGATTTTGAATACAAAGGCCGAAAGCTCGAATTTCTGAGCGCATATTCTGGTGATGAAACCAAGCAGCTTCTCCGGGAACATCCGGATGCTTCGTTGATATTGCTGGATATCGTGATGGAACGAGATGACTCAGGGTTGAATGTCGCCGAGTTTATCCGCGAAGGCCTGCGCAATAACCTCATACGCATCATCCTTCGAACTGGTCAGCCAGGACTGGCACCGGAAGAAGAGATTATCGTCAAATATGACATCAACGACTATAAAGAAAAAACCGAGCTGACGAGCCGAAAATTCAAAACAGCCATGACCATGGCGTTACGTGCCTACGCCGACATCATCACCATTGATTCATTTCGGGCCATTCTCGAACAAGAGGTGCGTGTACGCACCGCAGAACTGGAAGAAAAAAATCGGGAGTTGGAACGACTCAATCGTGAATTGGAGCGGCATGCGACAACAGACGCGTTGACCGGTACGTACAACAGAATGAAATTCAATACCTTGCTGGAAACGGAAATCAAACGCTCCAGACGATACAAACGTCCCATGTCTATAGCCATGCTTGATATCGACTTCTTTAAAAACATCAATGATAATTTTGGACATGCTGCCGGAGATTGCGCATTGCGAGAATTCGTCGAAATCGTGTCTCACAGCATTCGAGAATGCGATGTGCTTGCCCGATGGGGTGGTGAAGAATTTGTTATTTTGTTCCCGGAAACAACATTGGAAGAAACGCTGCAGGTCTCGGAAAAATTACGGCAACGAATCGAAACCACGTGTTTTGAACGTATCGGCAACATGACGTGCAGCTTTGGTGTGACACAATTTTCGATTGAAGACGAAATGGAAACGCTCAACAAACGAGTGGATGAGGCACTGTACGAAGCCAAAAGAAACGGCAGAAACACTATTGCGTGCAAATAGAGACTGACACCATGACTCACACTATCGTCGGATTCGATACTTGCGAAAAATTGTTTGAAAATGACCGGACCTTGGTCTATCGGGGAATCCGCCTCAGCGACGGGAAAACAGTCGCGATAAAAGTGGCAAACTCACCGTACCCCCTCCATGCCGACCTCATCCGACTCAAACATGAATATGATGTCTTGACGCATCTCAACCAGGAGGGCGTAAGTAGCGCCTATTCCCTGGAAAGCCATCAAGACGGATTCGCACTGATTCTGGATTTTTTCGATGGTACGACGCTTTCCACGATAAGTAAAAGAGAGCCTATAAGCCTACGGCAATTCCTTGATTTTGCCGTTGGGATGACAACAATCCTTGGAAAGGTGCATGAGTGCGGCATCATCCATAAGGACCTTAATCCCAGCAACCTCCTGGTCAATGAAACAACGGGAGAACTCCAACTCATCGATTTTCATCTTGCGTCGTTTCTTGAACACCAAGAACAGGAAGCCGTCAGCCCTGGTTTATTGGAGGGATCTTTCCCCTATATGTCTCCAGAACAGACAGGCAGAATGAATAGAGGAATAGATTATCGAACCGACTACTATTCTCTTGGCGTTTCGCTCTATGAAATCTTGGCAGGAACACACCCGTTTCATGCCAATGATGCCATTGGCTGGGTGCACTGTCATATCGCCAAAACGCCCCCATCAATTCGTAGCCTGCGTCGTGACGTCCCTCACGTTATTGAAAATATTATTTCCAAGCTCATGTCCAAAAAGGCCGAAGATCGCTATAGTAGCATTGCCGGCCTTCTGTGGGACTTAGAAAAATGTCGTAAGCAGCTCGCCCAAACTGGAGATATCCAAAATTTCGCCGTCGGCATCTGTGATTACTCCAGAAAATTTCAGATTCCGCAAAAATTATACGGCCGCGAAGAAGAAACACATATCCTTGCAGATTGCTTTTCCCGTATTGTCACCGGCGGCGCCGAAATGTTCATGGTTGCCGGTTATTCCGGCATTGGGAAGTCCGCACTGGTTAATGAGGTCCATAAACCGCTCGTCGAGAAATACGGTTTTTTTATCTCAGGGAAATTCGATCAGTTTCAAAGACACATTCCCTACTCTGCCATTCGGGGAGCATTTCAGGGGTTGCTCAAACAACTCCTCATGAGTTCTCAGGAAGAACTGACGGCATGGAAAGAGAAGCTTCTTGCTGCCTTAGGACCGAACGGTCAAGTCATTATTGATGTCATCCCGGCTGTAGAAAAAATAATGGGACCACAACCCCCGGTTCCCAACCTGGGCACCGAAGAAAACCAAAACCGCTTCAATACGGTTTTTTTGCAATTTCTTCGGGTATTCACCCGAAAGGGGTGTCCGCTCGTCATTTTTCTCGACGACCTGCAGTGGGCCGATATTGCGACACTCAATCTCATCAGGACGTTGATGCTTTCCGAAGGGAATGAATACCTTCTCCTCATGGGAGCCTATCGCGACAATGAAGTCGATCATACGCACCCATTCATCATCACCTTGGAGGATATTCGCAAAGCAGGTGTTCGCATCCATACACTCATGCTCAAAGCCTTGGACCTCCCTCATCTTGACGAGTTGATTGCCGACACAGTTCATGCTGATGTATCGTCTGTAGTTCCCCTCTCTCGGCTTGTCATGGAAAAGACCGGGGGGAATCCCTTTTTTGTCATCCAGTTCCTGAAAAACTTACACCAGGAAAACTTGCTTGTTTTTGATATTCCCAATCACTGCTGGACGTGGGATGTCGATCAAATTCGATCGCGGGAAATAACGGACAATGTTGTCGAGTTCATGGTCAAAAAACTGAAAACATTGCCCGAAGCGACACAGAAACTTCTCCGGCTGGGAGCTTGCATTGGCAACAGCTTTGACTTGAACACATTATCGATCATTGCCGAGGAGCCGACAGAGTCTATCGCCAAACACCTTTGGCCCGCCGTTGAAGAGGGTCTCCTCTTACCTCAAGGCATTGGGCACCAGCAGCTCAAAACACTTGATGAGAGACTCGCCATGATCAGGGGGGATCATTTCGAAGCTGTTGATAGATTTCTCCATGACCGTGTGCAGCAAGCTGCCTATTCACTGATTGAAGAGAATCAAAAACAATCGACTCATCTCACCATTGCACGGTTGCTCCTCAAATCGGCCCACGAAGCCGACCTCAACACGCTGTGTTTTACCATTCTGGAGCACTACAACAAGAGTACTGCTCTAGTCACCGAAGCAAACGAACGACGCGTCCTGGCCTCCCTCAATGTACGTGCAGGGCAACGCGCCAAAGAATCGACCGCGTATTCTCCCGCATTAGACTATTTTACGATGGCAGCAGGCCTTGTGGACAAGAGCGCCTGGGATACAGACCATGATCTCATGTTCGCCATCCATAAAGGCATTACAGAATGCCTTTTTCTCACCGGACAAATCGAAGCCGGTGTATCCAATGCGGATGTGGTCCTTGAGCGGTGTGCCAGCAAAGAAGAACAGGTTGAGATTAATAACATTCTCATTCTCTATTATGGTGGCGATGGCAAAATGGACAAAGCGATTGATATCGCCATAGATTCTCTTGCGCTCTATAATGAACATCTTCCGCGCCAATGCGGACGCACGCGACTTCTTGTCGAATTGGTATCCGCCAAATTGACAGAACTCGGGAAGAACTCCGATTATCTTCTCAGTCTGCCGCAAATACGCGATGCCGATGTGTTAAGCATTTTAAGCCTACTCAAAGAACTTGTTGCCCCCACATATCTGCAGGGTCTTCTCTTATTACCCTTTGTTATCCTGCGCATGTTCAAATTGACCATGAAGCACGGAAACAGCTCTATCTCATCGTTCGTATACTCAACATACGGCCTGCTGTGGTCAAAACTCGGTGTTCCAGGCTCTGCTTACAAATACGGGAAACTTGCCATGGAATACCTCAACACCAACGTCGACAATCCGCCCATGGAGGCGCGGAGTTACTTCGTGGTGACGAGTTTTACCATGTTCTGGAAGCAACCACTGGCCGACACATTGGAACCACGAAAACATGGTCTACAAAAACTTATTAATACAGGCGAAAATTTTTGGGCATCCTATATCTACATGTTCGGATTCTGGCAGGAAGTGGCGCTGTCGAAATCAATAACTGACGTCATAAAGTTTACTGAACGCGAAGTTCGATTTGCCAAGAAAGTGATTCAAATCGAACCGTATCATATTCACGCGATCCACTTGGCTCTCTTCAAAAATTTATCTGGAGAAATAAAACAAGCAGATTGTCTTGATTACAACGGTCATGAGGAAAGCACGGCTGAAGCCTATTTTGACTCCATTGTATCCTCCACGTGTGGAACATTCTATCACGCCACAACACGGCTTATCCTCAATTACTACTATGAAAACTATCGGGCTGCTGTTGAAGTCGCCACCGGCCCGAAGATCACGGCCGAGGTAATTGCTGACCCAACGTACAACCTGACAGTGTATACCCTCTTCACGTGCCTGGCGATTATGGCGGCTATGGACAGCTTTTCTCCACAGGAAAAACGCCGTTACAAACGTATTCTTGCTTCAGGAAAACGAAAAATCCGCAAATGGGCAAAATGTGGTCCTGAAAATTTTAATGTGATGCTTTTGCTCCTCAAGGCGGAAGAATCACGAATCGCCGGTCGCCATAATGACGCGATTACCGCTTATACCCAGGCAAAAGATGAAGCTCAGCGCATCGGCTCTCTCTTTTATGAAAGCCTGTGTTGTGAATGTTGCGCCAAGTACTTTTTGAGCCTCAACAATGATCGCGTTGCCAGCGGATACATGCAGGAAACCGTGTTTTTGTACGACCAGTGGGGAGCGAAGGCCAAAGTCAACCACCTGGAACAACACTATCCCAAACTGCTCCAGGTTCCGCGTGTTGAACGACGATTAACCGAACGTATTTCCAGCTCATCTGTCTCGCTGGTAGCACAACTTGATGTCGCTACTGTCGTGAAAGCCTCGCAAGCGATTTCCAGTGAAATTGTTCTTGGAAAATTGCTTGAAAAATTGATGAACATCTTGATTGAAAGCGCTGGAGCACGGCGAGGTGTCTTACTCCTGAAACAGGATGGCAGCCTGCTCGTTCAAGCCGAAGGCAATGCCCAAACCAACGAAGTCAAAGCGCTCCAAGGTATTGCGCTGGAAGACGCGGATTCATTGCCACACTCCATCATCCGCTATGTGACACGCACAGAAGAGTCGGTTGTTTTCGGTGATGCGGCCTACGAAAACGTCTTCACCAGTGACGAAGATTTCAAAGATCGGAAACCCAAATCCCTGCTTGCCATGCCCATTCTCAACTATGGGCAACTCATTGGGATATTATACCTGGAAAATGACCTGATCGAAGGAGTGTTCACACCAGAACGCTTGGAACTCCTCAATGTTTTAGCGTCACAGGTGGCAATATCCATCGAAAATGCTTTGTTTTACAACATGATGGAAAAGAAGGTCGATGAACGGACCGCAGAATTACAGGGGGCACTGGCCGATCTCAAGCGCAGTCAGCAGCAAATCATTGAGTCGGCGAAAATGGCTGCTCTCGGACAACTCATCGCTGGCATAGGTCATGAAGTGAATACGCCGCTTGGCGCCATAAAATCTTCCGTGGGTAATATCGAAACGTCACTCCGTGATACGCTGGTGCAGCTGCCACGATTATTTCAATTACTTGATCACGACCAGCAGGAAGAATTCATGGGCTTGCTGACGCAGGCTTTCAGTAGCCAGGTCGTTCTCACGACACGAGAAGAACGACAAATTCGCAAAAAACTCGAAGAGCAGCTCCGCGCCCTTGATATGACCAACACGAGAAAATTAGCCAATATTTTTATTAAGCTGAATATTCTCGATGATCCATCTCCCTTTGCCTCGTTACTTCACAACGAGCATTCCGACCTGATTTTCGAAGCAGCTTACAGATTGTGTGACTTGAATTCCAATGCATCCAATATCGCTTTAGCTGTTGAAAAAGCGAGCAAGGTCATTTTTGCATTGAAGAACTTCGCACGTTTCGACCAAAGCGATACGATGGTGAAATCCGCGTTGAAGGACGGTTTGGAAACCATTTTGACGATTTATCACAACCAGATTAAACGAAACATTACTCTGGTGACGGAATACAGCGAGGCAGAAGACATCTATTGCTACCCCGATGAATTGAATCAGGTCTGGACAAACTTGATCCACAATGCATTGCAGGCAATGGAGTACAACGGGACTTTAACCATACAATTAGCACAGGAGAACGGTTATCAAAAAGTTGTCATCAAAGACAACGGACCGGGAATTCCGGAAGAAATTCGTGACAAGATTTTTACACCATTTTTCACGACCAAAAAATCTGGTGAAGGCAGTGGCCTTGGTCTTGATATTGTCAAAAAGATTATTGATAAACATAAAGGCAAGATTGAAGTGTCAAGCCTCCCTGGCGAAGGTGCATCATTTTCCGTCTTCATTCCCACCACTACTCAAATAGCTACCCAGTAAAGGAGTATCCCATGAGTAATCATGTCATTTTGTGCGTTGATGATGAACAGGTGGTACTCAAATCTCTGGAAAGCCAACTTGTTCATGAATTTGGTTCCCAGTTCCACATAGAATTGTCCGAAGGCGGACCGGAAGCGTTGGAACTTTTGGACGAGTTGAGTGACGAAGGCTATAAAACGCTTGTCATCATATCCGACTGGCTTATGCCTGAAATGAAAGGTGACGACTTTTTAATTAAAGCATACAAAAGATTCCCTCACGTTCTTACGCTCATGCTAACCGGCCAAGCCGACAATGAAGCCATCGAAAAAACGAAAAGCTATGCAAACCTCTATAAACTCATAAACAAACCCTGGGATGCTTCCGAACTCATAGAATCCATTAAAACGGGATTGCGTGAACTTGGCAACCTCTGAGCTTGACCCTCTTCCCTTATGGATACACGACCATGAATCGAAAAGTTATTTTATGTGTCGATGATGAAAAAATCGTTCTTGAAAGCTTACGCAGTGAATTGGAAGAACATTTTAGTGATGATTACGACCTGGAATTTGCTGAAAGTGGCGGAGAGGCCCTGGAAGTCATTGCAGACCTTGTCGCAACCCAGGATCAATTGGCTCTTATTATTACAGACTATCTCATGCCAGGCCTCAAAGGCGATGAAATTCTGGCAACAATTTTCCAACAACATCCCGAGTCGAAACAAATTATGCTCACCGGGCAAGCCAACCTGGAAGGCATCACCAACGCAATAAACAACGCCAAACTGTATAGATATATCTCAAAACCCTGGGAGAAAAGCGACCTGCTCCTCACCATTACAGAAGCGGTCAAAAGCTATGAACAGGAAATGCAAATCAAGGAGCATCATGTTGTCCTTGAGGAGACGGTACGCAGACGGACACGAGAACTTGAACAGACGCTCATGGACCTCAAAAGCAGTCAGGAGCAACTTGTCGCTGCAGAAAAGATGGCTGTGCTGGGGGGATTAGTTGCTGGCATTGCCCATGAAATCAATACCCCGGTTGGAGTCGGAGTCACAGCAGCTTCCCATTTGGAAAACCAATTGCAGGACATTGTCCGCCAGTACCGCAATGCGCAACTCTCGCGAGAAGAGTATGAACAATTTCTGGACAACGCGGTCGAAGGGATCCAAATCATCTTACGCAACTTGGAGGCCGCAGCCAATCTTGTGAGTAGTTTCAAGCTGGTTGCCGTCGATCAGTCCAGTGAAGCGCTCCGCGAGTTCAAATTTAATGAGTATCTCAAAGCCATCCTCCTCAGTTTACAGCCTGAAATTAAACAAACCCGCATCAAAATCACCGTGGATTGCCCAGAATCTCTCATGATTAATAGCTATCCGGGCGATTTCTCGCAAATTTTTACCAACCTGATCATGAACTCCATCCTGCATGGGTTCAACAATGGCAGAGATCCAGGAACAATAACAATTTCAGTCATGCCGCAAGACAATGGGACAATAACCATCGATTATGCCGACACGGGGAAAGGTATTCCGCCAGATATTATCCCCCAGATATTTGATCCGTTTTTTACGACCAACCGCCAATCCGGCCGAAGCGGTCTCGGGATGCATATCGTATACAATATCGTCACCCACCGCCTTAAAGGTTCGGTTGTCTGCAAGGATAGGCCGCCGCAGGGGGCACATTTTCTTATCACTGTCCCGTCAAATATTCAGATGTAATCCCGCACGGTTGCAGAGTAGCTTAACCAAAGCCGAAACAAGGGGTGGCGGCTTTACGCCACCTGTTCATGTGACAAGCAATGGATGGTCCCGAATCCCCAGACAAGGTCGGTGGCATGAATGCCAATAATATCACGGGAAGGAAACAATTCAGCGAGTATTCCCAATGCCTGACGATCGGCCGGATCATTGAATGTCGGGACAAGCACAACAGAATTACCGATAAGAAAATTGGCATAGCTTGCAGGTAAGCGTGTTTTGCGGAAAACGACCGGCCGCGGCATAGGCAGTGCAATAACACTTACACGCGTCCCGTCAGCCAATCGAGCGCCCTCAAGGCGCTCCCGGTTTTCCTGCAAGGCCGTGTAGTTGGCGTCATCCTCTCGCGACTCGCTACACAAGACGACCGTATCACGAGAAACAAATCGACAAAGATCATCAATATGGCCGTGCGTGTCGTCACCGACAATGCCACGCCCCAACCAGATGACGTTGGATACCCCCAAAATATCGGCAAACATGGCTTCGTAGTCGCCGCGATTCATGCCGGGATTTCGCACCTGGATTGTGGGATGCAGTAAAAATTCTTCGGTAACAAGAGCATCACCACATCCATTACAATCCACTCCACCGCCTTCAAGAACAACAGAGCGCCCTCGCCATGTAACCTGCTCCACAGGGACACCAATAGCAGATGGAGCGTGAAAGCCGGCCACCTCATCCTGTGCAAAATTGTCGTATTTGGCCCACCCGGTAAATCCGAATTTTAAGGCCAATGTGCCCCCGTCAGCCGTTTTCACGAAGAACGGCATGTAGTCTCTTGTCCAAGCCCGGTCAGTCGGAGTTGTCATGTATTCCACCTGACTGAGATCGGCTTCAACGTCTGCTAAAGCCCGACGAACCGTGACCTGTTGCTTCTCATCGCGTACAAGCAACCGAACCCTTTCCGAGCGGGCAAGATTCCGCACGATTTCAGCCATAACAAACCCAATGGCTCGAAATTTTCCGGGCCAATCGTCAGAATGGTGAGGCCACGCAAGCCACGTTGCTTCATGGCGCTCCCATTCTGCGGGAAGACGTACTCCAGCAGTCATACCATGCATCCTTACAAAGACTTAACCTGAGCGATTCTCCAACCTGACACAACATCAAAGCTGGCATATCCCATTGTTTTTTTTACGATCACATTCATCCGCTACGTCATAATCATTTCACCCATCAGGTGGAGGGCTGGATGTCCAACTCAAAGAGAACCAAAGCAAAATTCATCGACGATGTCCAAGCCACGAACGACTGTCTGACAAGTCGGGCCGGACTCAACCTCTTTGCTCGCTACCTTCGTGGCATTGGCCTTTTCCCCCACATCAACCGCCTTTTCGGCTCCATGCGTAGAAACCCCAAGGGCACGCCCATCGATGAGCTTTTCAAGCAGGTGCTCTGCTTCCTCTTCGACGGCACCAGTCAACACCTGGCTCACTTCGGTGTCCTGGCCAAAGACCCCGGCTACGCAGCCGCCATCGAAACAGACATCAATGGCATGGCCTCGTCGCATACCGTCAAGCGGCTCTACCAAGCCTTTTCTGCACAAAGGACCTACGTTTTCCGTCGTCTGTTGCAGCATCTGTTTCTCTGGCGACTCAATATTGCCAACCCTGAAGTGATCGAACTGAATATCGACATCATGGTCATGGACAACGACCAAGCCCCGAAACGAGACGGTGTCAAACCCACATACAAGAAAGTCCTAGGCTTCCAGCCGCTCCAAATGACCTGGGGGCGGTACATCATAGACGCCGTATTCCGCGGCGGCGACAAGCATTCGCTTAACGGCGACTCGGCCCCGAACATAATCCGCCACGTGGTGCGCATGATCCGTACCCGTTACAGCGAGACCGTCCCTATCGTCATTCGCATGGACTCAGGATTCTTCGATCAGGACCTCTTCGCCGAAATGGAGCGCCTGAATATTGGCTTCATTTGCGCGGGCAAATTCTACGGCGACATCAAGGACAGGATCGGGGCACTCCCAGAGACCGTCTTTCAGCATCACTTCGGCAAAACCGACGAGGATGTCTGGCAGTGCTTCGAGCTCAGCGACCGCCGTAAGTCCTGGAAAAAATCCTACAGGGCCATCTTTTGGAGGCCTCTGCTGGAGGAGAAGCAGTTCTTGCTCCCCGGATCGCGACCCAGCACCATCGTTTATACCAACCTCGGCATGGCGGTGTCGTCGATCAGCAGCTGCGGGAGACTGGCTGTGAATTCATGACCGAAACCGATGCCATCATCCACTCCTACCACCAGCGCGGCGCGGACGAATTGGTGCACAGGGCATTCAAGGATTTCGGCTTCGAGGAGTTACCGTTCCAACGCTTCGTGCCCAACGCCGCCTTCTACTACACCATGCTCCTCGGCTTCTTCCTGTTTGAAGCGTTCAAGGAAGGTGTGAGTGAGCCAGTGGTTCCGGTCAAGGCTTTCCCAACGACGCTGCGCCGCCGCCTGGTGGACGTAGCCGCCAAAGTGGTGTCCCATGCTGGCAAAACCGTACTCAAGGTCACGGCGATAGCCATGGCTTCATTGCGTTTCAAAGAACTGTGGGGGCGTTGCCTGAGCGCTCCAAAATTCGTCTGGACCTGATCTGAACGTCCCGCTCCATGTCCAGCGACGGGAGAGGTGCGTCCAACTTTCTGAAAAATCCGGTTTTGCGACCGAAACGAGCAGCATTTTCACGTTCAGCAATCAAATTGTTCCCATTCGCGCCATCTTTGAAGTCAACTTTTTCCCGACTTATGCCAAGGAAGCCTTCAATGGGCCCTCTTCGCTCGATTTAGGAAAGAGAAAAAATCGAACCGAAAACGATCAATCGTCGCCTTCAGCTTCTGCAAAAAAGGCCGACTTTTCTGCTTTTGCCGTTTCCCAATCCGGGTCAGCCCAGCCAAGGGGGGTTTCTCGACTCGGGGTAATCGTTACCACGTGATTGGCGTGCCCCACCCGCACATAGACCTCAATAGGCTGTCCGCTCCGCACAGCCTTGGGCGAAAATGACGCTACAAACGCCGCGGCATCCCGAACGGTCGTTTCACTCCAAGGACCATCCGCAGGTTGTCTCCCTACGGCCAAAGGACCGGGAAACCCCTTCGTTTTGAAGACAAGATCCCTTGATTCAAGAACTTGCTCTAAAGCGGTATTATCAGCTTGATTTCGACCGATCGCCAACCAGTGACGACCTGCCCAATATTGCCGGCCAATGTTGGCCAAACGAAAATCATTGGGGTCACGTTGAGGGAAATATTTCAAAATCGGAAAATAACGTTTTGCCGACTCGGCTTCCGTCAGCAGACAGCCCCCCGCCGGAGTAGGTATTTCTTTGAGGTCATACGCATTTGCCAAGGCAAGTTGATCTTTGCGTCCACGCCCTCCGATATTATGCAGCCGTTCCCGGTCGACAACACCGGCCAATTCCATCGGTGTAGGATCAAATTTCTTGGCGCTGAGGGGACGAAGCAAAACTCCGCGTACACCAGCATCGCGACTGATGATATTGAGCGCGTCCATGCGTTGCGACATGGGGCGCTGCCCTTTGACTTCGCCGGTAATAAGAAATTCGGCTCCATACTCGGACAACAGTGTTTTGGCTTTGCCAAGCATGAGAATTTTACAGTCAATACAGGGATTGAGAACTTTACCAACACCGTGATCCGGTCCCGAAGCCAACATGGCCGTAAACTCTTCGCTGACATCGACCGGAATGATGTCCAAATCATAAACATCCTTCCAGTGCGCAAGAAGGTCGGGATGCCCGAAAAACGGGCTGACAAAATGCAGACATAGCACCTTCAGGCCTTGATCAACCACGGTCTTTGCTGCCAGAATACTGTCAAGTCCCCCGGAAAACAGGGCGAGTGCATCATAGTGTTTCATGGGTGGACCCATAAGCGCTCAAAGCCGGTTAGGCAAGCATCATACACACGTATTGCCCCTCCTCCCGGCATCTGGTATGCACAACTGGCTTTTTTCCTCGAGAATATGAATTGCAGGAGCCCTTCATGGCCAAACGAGCCCCGAATCCCGCAGATCTGCGGCACGATGCGTTGAGTACCGCCCTGACGACCATTGAACGCAAATATGGCCAGGGATCAGTCATGCGACTGAGCGACGACACCCAAGTAACAATCCCTGCCATTTCAACAGGATCCATCGGCCTGAACCTTGCGTTAGGCATCGGCGGCATTCCCAAAGGACGTGTGTGTGAAGTCTATGGACCGGAATCATCCGGGAAGACAACCCTCGCCCTGCATATCATCGCCGAGGCGCAACGTAACGGTGGCACTGCCGCCTTCATCGACGCGGAACATGCGTTAGATGTTGGTTATGCCCGTCGGCTCGGTGTCCGCACCGACGAACTCTTAATTTCGCAACCGGACTATGGGGAACAAGCTCTGGATATTGCTGATTTGCTTGTTCGATCTGGAGCTGTCGACGTCGTTGTTATCGACTCGGTTGCCGCGCTTATTCCCCAGGCCGAACTCGAAGGCGAAATGGGGGAAACCCAGGTAGGAGGACAAGCGCGACTCATGTCGCATGCCTTGCGAAAACTGACGGGAACCATCCACAAATCCAATACGGCCGTGCTGTTCATCAACCAAATTCGTATGAAGATCGGCATGGCCGGATATGGCAGCCCGGAGACGACCTCCGGCGGCAATGCGTTGAAATTCTATGCCTCGGTCCGAATGGATATCCGTCGCATTCAGACGCTCAAAGACAAGGATGAAACCTACGGCAGCAAATGTCGGATCAAAGTAGTAAAAAACAAAGTTGCTCCGCCATTTCGTGAAGCCATTGTCGACATTCTTTACGGTACAGGCATTTCAAAAGAAGGTGAATTGCTCGATATGGGAGCTGAAGCCGGTGTGGTGGAAAAATCCGGCGCCTGGTACGCATTCGGCTCCGAACGCCTCGGACAAGGCCGCGACAATGTCCGGCTCTTTCTCCAGGATAATACCGATATCAGAGACCAGATCGAACAAAAATTATTGGAGCACCTCGGCCTGCGTGAGCCCGAAGCCGAAAGTGAAGCTCCAGCCCAAGATAAAGCCGAATCCGGAGAAAACGCGTCCGAATAATTTCCATCTCCACCCATATCCGCGTGTGTCATCACGTTATGTACCGACCCATTCCCCTTAGAAAATACGGGGCCATGCTCACGAACGAAAAAGACTTACGTTCCGCAAATGGTACAAAAACGATTTTCTCATGACATCAAGACGCGACATCTTCATTTTTTTATCACGTCCGTGGACGTGAGGAGTTTTACACCTTAGACCCGGTCCGCAGTTTCAAGGAGAACCATGTGAAAGCGAGTGAAATACGGCAACGTTTTCTGAAATTTTTTGCCCAAAACGACCATGAAGTGGTCTCAAGTTCCTCTCTTGTGCCCAAAGACGACCCCAGCCTGCTTTTTACAAATGCTGGCATGGTCCAATTCAAAAAAGTCTTCCTGGGCCAGGAGAAGCGCCCGTACAGCCGTGCGACCACAGCGCAAAAATGCCTTCGTGTCGGTGGCAAACATAACGACCTGGAAAACGTGGGGAGAACGGCTCGTCACCATACTTTTTTTGAAATGCTGGGCAACTTTTCCTTTGGCGATTACTTCAAAGAGGATGCCATTCGCTTGGCCTGGGATTTCTTGACCAAAGAAGTCGGATTACCTAAAGATCGTCTCTACATCACGGTGTACAAAGACGACACCGAAGCTGCCGAGTTATGGGAACGCGTTGCAGGCGTCCCCAAAGACCGCATCTACTGGCTTGGTGAGAAAGATAACTTCTGGTCGATGGGTGATACCGGTCCGTGCGGCCCCTGCTCGGAAATCCATTTCGACCAGGGCGAAGAAGTTGGTTGTGGACCGGAATGCGGTATTGGTAAGTGTGATTGCGATCGATACCTCGAAGTATGGAACCTCGTGTTCATGCAATACGATCAGGTCGACGCCGAGACCCGTATTGACTTGCCTCGTCCCTCCATTGACACCGGTATGGGGCTGGAACGTATTGCCGCGGTATGCCAAGGGGTACATTCCAACTTCGATACCGATCTTTTCCAAGTCCTAATCAAAAATACCGCGCAATTGGCCGGAGTGCAGTACGGGGATGAAGACGAAACCGATACGGCATTGCGTGTTATCGCCGACCACAGCCGGGCTATTACCTTCATGATTGCCGACGCTATTTTGCCGTCCAACGAAGGCCGTGGCTATGTCTTACGCCGTCTCATTCGCCGGGCCTACCGGTTTGGCCGCCTTATCGGCTTCAAAGAACCCTTCTTGTGTAAGACTGTGCTGGATGTCATTGCGGAGATGGGCGACGCCTACCCCGAAATAGTCAAGGGGCAGGATTTTCTAACACGCGTGGTGCGTGAAGAAGAAGAACGCTTCTCCGTGACCCTGGATAAGGGCCTTGATATTTTATCCGAAGAAATCGCCGCTCTCGAAGAACGCAACGAAACGGTAATTTCTGGTGATGCTGCCTTTAAACTGTATGACACATATGGATTTCCACTCGACATCGTCAATGATGTCGCAGGCAAACGAGGAATTACTGTTGACGAAGCACGGTATACCGAATGCATGAATGAACAGAAAGCACGTGCTAAAAAAGCCTGGAAAGGCTCCGGCGAAAACGACCCGGCTGCACTGTTTGCTCCTCTGCTTGAATCCGGCCTTGTTTCGCAATTCGTTGGATATGACTGTTTGCAAGCACAAAGCCGTGTAACTGCTCTGATCAATGAGCAAGGGCTCTCTGTCGACACACTGCAAGAAGGTGAATCCGGATTTGCCGTGTTTGCCGTCACGCCGTTCTACGGAGAATCCGGTGGCCAGCTCGGAGACAAGGGAACAGCCACGACGCCAACCGGTGAGGCCGAAGTTCTCGATACAATCAAACCCGGAACGAGCCTGACCGCGCACAAGGTCACCGTCTCGAAGGGCACAATCAGCTTGGATCAGGAAGCGACGCTGACCGCCGATGAAAAAATTCGTCTGGCTACAGCACGCAACCATACGGCAACCCACCTGCTTCACGCTGCCTTACGGGAGACGCTTGGCGATCACGTCAAACAGGCCGGCTCCCTGGTTGGTCCAGACCGCCTGCGTTTTGACTTCACCCATATTGCCCCGTTGACTGACGACGAATTGCGCAACATTGAATACCTCGTGAACCAGGCTATTTTCGCCGATAACGTCGTCAAACGCGACATTATGAGCTTTGACGAGGCCAAAACCCTCGGCGCCATGGCTCTTTTCGGAGAGAAATACGGAAATGAAGTCACGGTCGTCGAAGTTCCCGGCGTCTCAGTTGAGTTGTGCGGTGGAACCCATCTCACCTCGACCGGACAGACCGGCCTCTTCCTCGTGCTGTCCGAGACAGGTGTTGCTGCGGGTGTACGCCGTATTGAAGCGGCAACCGGTTTCAATGCGCTCTCTCAGGCACAATCGTTGCGAGAAGAAATGAACGGTACGCTTGGTGTGCTGAAAGCACGCCCAGGTGAACTTGTTGAACGCGTCTCCGGGCTGCTTGGTCAAATCAAGTCGCTCACTCGAGAAAAAGAAGCACTCTCGGCGAAACTCGCTTCAGGTGCCGGCCGTAGCCTGATGGACTCGGTAGAAGACATTGCCGGAATCAAAGTTCTTGCCGCAAGTCTGGATGCGTCAGCCGGAGCCAAAGTGCTGCGCGAAACCATGGATGATATCCGCTCCAAGCTGCCGTCAGGCATCGCCTGCCTGGCTGCTCCACAGGAAGATGGCAAAATTATGCTATTGCTCTATGTCAGCAAAGACTTGCATGATCGCTTCACCGCTCCGAAGCTCATCAAACCTGTTGCAGCAAAAGTCAAAGGCGGTGGAGGCGGACGTCCTGATCTGGCACAGGCTGGTGGCTCTTTTCCGGAAGGCATTGACGAAGCATTTGCCACATTGCGCGAGCTCGTCTCAAACACATAATATTAAATGGTGGAGAGGAGACAATGTGTGTATCCTCTCCATATTTCTTTCAGTAGGGTCTTGAAAGAAGTTCCTTTTGTCGCTTATATATACAACGGCAAAGATGAGTTCTTCCTCTTTTTTGTCAATTCGCAAAGAAATCTTTACAAAGGCGAAGCGTTTTGCAAAATTATAAAGCGCACACGATAGAGCAGTATCGTTTGTGCATCCCTACTTTCCCGAGCAACCTGAAAGGATCTCGCCATGAACGCTAGTGATGTTGAAGTCGCCAAACCGTTTATCAAAGCCACCCAGACCGTTCTGTCCATGATGGCAGGCATTGATCCCAAGCCGGGCAAGCCTTTCATTAAGAGTGATAAAACAGCGCACGGTGACGTTTCCGCTGTTGTTGGCCTTACCGGACAAAAGAATGGCAGCATTTCTATTAGCTTTCCCAAAAAATGTGCTGTAGCTATCGTCAAGAATATGCTCGGGGATGATGTGACCGACATTATCAGCGATGCAAAAGATGCTGTTGGCGAAATTACAAACATGATCAGTGGCCAAGCTCGAGCTGGGCTTAGTGAAAAAGGGCTCACACTTCAAGGATCGACTCCTACAATTATTTTTGGGGATAACCACTCCATTTCTCATGTTACCAGTGGTGCTATTATTGCTATCCCTTTTGAAAGCCCTCATGGAAGTTTTACCCTTGAATTTTGTTTCGAATAAGCGAGGAACGACGCTCCCTCCTGTGACAGCATCCAAAATCTTTCAATAAAAAATGTACGCTGAAACAGTGACTGTTTCAGCGTACATTTTTTTATGAAGAGCCAACATATCTAGAGTGTTATTCTTTGCCTAACGCCTTCTCGACATAACTATTTTGTACTTCGTGAACATTTACAGTGGCGAGTCCTGTATTGAATTTATCAACAAGTCGTTGACTCGATTTCCCTGGTCGAAAACAAATATATAAATGTTTGTTCTCAAGAAGGGTATTGTTGAAACGAAGTCGTCCTCTGTATTCAGCCAATTTCGGCGACGTTGCCATTAAATACTGAAAAACATTTTTGTCGATGACCGCAAGGTCAATGCGTCCGGCAGCTAACTTTGCAATATTGATTTCGTCATTTCCAGCAAGATCAACTTGTAGTTGCTCATTCATGACGAGGGAATCAAATGCAGCCGTATTAACATATCCTTTAACAACTCCAATCGAATACGGCTTGAGTCCTTCAAGGGATTTCCATGATACGGGATGGTCAATGCGCTCCGCAAATCCCAGAGGGCTTTCTCCTATACTTGCGGAAAAAAGGCAGGAAGACAGGTGGGCAGCATAGTATTCCGGAAAATAGCCAACAAAATGAGCGTCATGCTGGGCTGTACTTATCGCGCGCTTCCACGGGAAAAAATGAACCTCCACATCCAGCCCCACGGCGTTGAAGGCTTGACGAACAATCTCGACCGTGGCTCCATGCCCAACTAAATGAGCGCTGCTATAGGGAGGCCAATCAAGTGAAGTCAAAGCAATGGTTTCTGCGTTCCCTTTCTCGGAAAAAATACAAAAAACAGACAGGACAACAGAAATGACAATACGCAGTACCATAATGACAACTCCTTCTTAAAAGAACAAAGGAACCTAAAATGGTCCCTTTGTAATAGAACGGTCATGACGGTCTGTCGACATTTCTCTGTCGATTTCACAAACAAAACGTCTTCTGCAACACGGCGTTGCGAGTATTTTGTTGTCGTTTCTTTTAGACAGTTCCTAAGAGTTCCCGTATTTTTCCATGCAATGTCTCAGGCTTGAATGGCTTACTGATAAATGCGCTCACTCCGGCTTTCTTTGCGAGATCAATCTGAGAGCCTTCAGATTCGGTTGTTGCCATAATGATTGGCACCTGTTTCATCTCATCAATTTCACGGACTTTGCGTGTCAGTTCAATACCATCCATTTCCGGCATATTCATATCGACAACGAGAAGTCGGAAGTCGGTATCGCTTTTGAGCACCTCGTGTGCTCTCAGTCCGTTATCCGCTGTCATGACTTCAAAACCGAGCGCAGGAATCGCACCACGATAGAACAGCAACATCGCCTTGGAGTCGTCCACGGTAAGAATGCGTCCCGTGGCTTTTTCGGTATCGCTGTCCATTAATTGGGCTGCATGTTCTTGTGCATGTGGTGCATCAAGAGTCAGAAGTCGTTCGCGAAATGCTTTCTTCAGCTCAGGGTCGCCCAAGGCTTGCACTTTGGCAAAAAGCTGTTTTTCCAAGCCTCCAGCCTTATACAAGGCTCCAAAGATATTTAAACTACCAGCCGATGCAATAGCAGAGCACACGCGCTCCCCATGACCAGGCTTCGTCGCAAACTCTCGAATCCGATTGACGATACCGGGATTGAGGCTCCCATCGAGGCTCGTCACAACGGCGATGAGGATCATCTCATCTTCTTCGCCCAGACCATCAACAAGATGGACCAGACCCTTGATGTAGGGAATTTTTCCCAAGGCTTCATAAATAGCGAAACGGATATTGGGGTGCTCTGCCCGATTGTCGTCAAGGGCTTCGATCATAACATCTGCACCATGTTTATCGCGAATTTCTCCCAAAATATTGGCCGCAAGAATCCGCTCATCCACATCATCATGTTCGAACAATGCAGAGATCGTCTCGGTGGCGGCAGATCCGATTGCAATAAGGGCCTCATGAATGAGGCGTCGTGCAGTCGGGTTTCTATGGTGAATTTTACTGGCAAGAAATGTCACTGCTTCCGGGGTAGCAATAGCCTGTATCACTCGTATGGCTTCATAGGTCGACAATTCACACACTTCATAGCGATCATCGTCTTCAGCGCGTATGACCATCTCCGTCACAACCGGCAGCGATTCAACATCAGCCATATCCGCCACAACACCAAGACCAAGTCCCAGAAACCATGGATCGTCCATGGTCAGGCATTCCCGAAAGACCGGTAATGTTGCCGGGTCTTCCAATTTGGAGAGCGCGGAAAGAATTTCGAACCGCATCTCAAGGTTCTTCTCCGCCTTTGCAGCATCCATAAGTATTTCAGTAGCTTGAGATGACGGATTCTGCATCAGCACATGCAAGCTCAGTTCGCGAACTGCTGGATGTTCGTGAACGAGCCCTTCCATTGTCATGTCGCTATTCGCTAAGAGCAACGCTTTGAGCGCATTGGTCACCATCAAATCGACCGAAGCGTCGCCAAGCGGATTGGCATGAAGCGCAAAGAGCTCCGGTACCGCATCAAACGTTTTTTCTTTTTCAATAACGCTCAGTACCGTGACTTGTTCGAGAAAATCTTTATCACGGAAGCCTTTCAAGGTATCCATGCCCGCTCCTTCCATCAGTATATGAAAGCACAATGAGGTCCCTTTGATGACATGTGCTCTTCCTACATGAACATGAAGTGAATGGCAAAGTGTGTACTCCCAGTACGAGACGAGAAATACGACGTTGACGCATTCTCCCAAGACGCTCATGCTGTCAAAACAGGAGAATTCAGCCAAGCATTGACAACGACAACGAGAGATTTATCCTCCTCCTACCCCCATGATAACTTAGGAGAGAATTCATGGCACTGAAAGCCAAAGCTATCCCCCGGACCCTTTTCGGTATTGTATCCTTGTGTACTCTTTTCGTTCTCGTCCCCAATATCGGGATAACCGCCAACACCACGGCTCCATCGTGGACTCCTTTGGTTCAACGACTTGCGGCTGATGGATTTCCGCAGACAGAACTCAAATCCATCTTTTATGATTCTCATCTGACGTATGATCCCGATGCAATGGGTTCAAAAATGCGCACATTGTATATCCGAAAATACGGATCACGCCTTGTCCGGACAATTCAAGTAAAACTCAAAGCATTAGGGTACTATACGAAAACAGTTGATGGGTTCTACGGACGCAACACGAAAAGCGCGATCATGGGCTACCAAAAGGCTGCGGGTCTTCCGCAATCCGGAAAAGCCGACAAAGCACTCCTTTCCGCTTTACAAACCCACCCAATCAAACGACCGGCCGGCATGCCCTTACCGATCCTTCCTAAAGCAGCCAATGTTTATGAAATCATCCTCACTCCTACACGCCTTGCCGAAGCTCGCGCATTCTACAAAGCCAATCTCCCGCTGTTGTCGCGTATGCGCTCTGTGTATGGAGTTCCCGAGCATGTCACCGTTGGCCTCATGACAGTCGAAACACGGGTGGGCAAGTTTTTGGGGGACCAACTTGCTCTTCAAAACCTCGCCAGCATGGCACTCGCTGAAAATTACGCATTGGTTGCTCCGCTGCTTGCCGAAGAACGTCCCAATGCCAGCCAGACAGCCTGGGCGCGAAAAGTCTCTCAACAAAAAGCCAAATGGGCCTACAAAGAGCTGAAGGCGCTTTTACACTACGCCGAGCATAATAAAGTCGATCCTTTGAGCATTCCTGGATCTGTATACGGTGCCATCGGCATTTGCCAATTCATGCCGTCCAATGTGCCGAAATTCGGCATCGATGCGGATGGAGACGGATGCACCAACCTGTTCACGCTCGAAGATGCAGTGTTCAGTATTGGCAACTACCTGAAAAAGCATGGTTGGAAAGACAACATGACCGATGCACAACAACGCAAAACACTTTACCGCTATAACCACAGTAATACGTATGTAAACACGATACTCGCTGTAGCTGAACACGTAAAGAAAACGCCGTAAACATATCAAACACTATTATCTGATATGGTCTTTTTTGACCATAAGAAGAAAACGGAAGCTGAAGACTTGCTGTCGGCTTCCGTTTTTATACATACACCATATATAAATCGACCTATAACAACACAGCATAACAAACAAACACTTTACAAAACAGAATATTTATGACATATACACCACAATATAAACAACAAACATCGAAAGAGATGCGATTTATGCGGCTAAATACAATACGACGATTCGTGATGTCCCTTCTCGATAACGCTATTGAAGATGCACTCACACGAGACAGCAAGAATATTGAACGTTTTTTACGTCGTCAGTCGCTCGAAGAAACGGCAAAGTTTGTCGTAAAAAATATGAACGCATCAAAAGCTGTGTCTGATAAATGGACACTGCTTGATATTGGAATTGATGCCGCATTGCCAGTTCTTCATCTTCACCCAACATCAAATTTTTGTGAATTCGGCGTTGCGTCAGGAGCAACCATCAACCATATAGCCAAACGTATCCCACACCATACGGTGTATGGATTCGACTCATTTGAAGGCCTTCCGGAACACTGGCGAGACGGCTTTCCCAAAGGCGCCTTCAAACGCGATGCGTTGCCAGCTGTGGCGAAAAATGCCGTTTTAATCAAAGGATATTTTGACGATACGTTATACGACTTTTTGCAAAAAAATCCCGGCCCCGCCGCGTTCCTCCATGTGGACTGCGATCTGTATTCATCAACGCGAACAATCTTCGAGGTTTTTCGGGATCGTCTCGTTGACGGCAGCGTCATTGTTTTCGATGAATACTTCAATTATCCTGGTTGGAAAGATGGCGAGCACAAAGCATTTTGCGAATTTATCGAAACCAGCCAATTTTCTGTAGAATACCTGGGATATTGCAAATATCACCAACAAATTGCCGTTCGGCTCGTTACCCACAAATAATTGAGACCAGGGACGCCGGATTCAGCGCGCCGACGTCCCTATGCCCTGCTCCATCCAGGACTATGCCTGTTCCACAATGGCCACGCCAGCGCTGGCACCGATACGCGAGGCACCGGCTTCAATAAGAGCTATCGTCTGATCGTAATTTTTAATGCCTCCCGACGCCTTCACGCCCATATCCGGCCCGACAACCGCACGCATGAGCGCTATATCTTCAACCGTGGCACCACCGCCGCCGAACCCGGTACTTGTTTTCACAAAGTGCGCACCAGCCTCTTTAGCCGCCTGGCATGCCACTTTCTTTTCTTCATCCGTTAAGAGACTCGTTTCAATGATGACTTTGACAATGGCTTTGGCATTGGCTTTTATTGCCGCATCAACGACAGCATTAATGTCGTCACGTACGACGTCAACCTGACCATCTTTCAATGCGCCGACATTAATAACCATATCCACTTCGGTTGCGCCTTCGGCAACGGCCAATGCCGCTTCGTAGGCTTTGGTCGCTGACTGATTCGCCCCTAAGGGAAAACCGATAACCGTGCACACGTCCACTCCCGTGCCTTCAAGCTCTTTCACACAAAACGGTACATGCGTCGGGTTAACGCAAACCGATGCGAAACCGAATTGTTTGGCTTCGGCGCAAATCCGACGCACGGCTTCGATGCGTGCATCGGGTTTCAACACCGTGTGATCAATGTATTTGGCGAGTTCCTGTTTGTTCATCCTTTTTCTCCCGAAGAAAAAACCCGGCCTCGTGACACAAAATCGTGAGACGAGGCCGGGGCTTATGGTTACGAATTATTTTGTTTCAGCAAAAACCTTAGAATCATCAATGTATTTGGCCGCATTATCGGGAACGATCAACGCTGTACCGGCATCGACAAATTCAGGATATTCTTTACCGTCCAGCACACCGAGGGCCACGTCGACGGCCAACGTTCCGAGCAGTGCCGGATCGTTGAGCACGGTACCGGAGTAGGTGCCGTTTTGAATGGCTTTGACTGCCTGCATCAGCCCGTCAATACCGATGATTTTGACGTCTTGAAGCTTACCGTTCTGTTTGAGCACCTGTGCAGCACCAAGCGCCATGTCATCGTTGTGTGCATATACAAGCACGACGTCCTGATTGGCTTCATACATGTCCTGAAAGGCTTTGACTGCCTTGGCGCGGACATATTCACAATATGGGCTTTGCACCACCACGATGCCGGGTTCCTGATCCACAGCCTGATGGAAACCGTCGCGACGATCCATCATGACTTTGCCACCAGCAGCACCCTGGATTTCAATAATTTTGCCTTTGGCTTTTCCCTTGCCACCAAGCAGTTCGACGGCGAGCTTGCCTGCTTCATAACCCATTTTTTTATTGTCACGACCGACGAATGTCGCCAGTTTACCATTGGCAGGACGGTCGATGGCAATAACGGGTACATCAGCATTCGCCGCAGCACGCATAGCAGGAGCGACTCCGCCAGGGTTGACGGCATTCAGCAGCAGCACATCGATCCCTTTGGTCAGCAAATCCTGAACATCCTTGTTTTGCTTGGCGATATCGCCTTGGGCATCGACATAAATCAGCTTGGCGCCTTTGGCTTCAGCCTCTTTCTGAGCCGCCTCCATCAACGCGACATAAAAGGGCGAGTCCAACGTCACTTGCGAAAATCCGATGATCTTTTCGTCGGCAAATGCGGTGGTCAACATTCCAAGCACGAGAACTGTTGTCAAAAGGGTCCCCAAAACCTTCTTCATGGTACATCCTCCCTCAAAGTGTTGTAGAACAATGTTCGTGGGTTAACGCCTAATCACGCGACCGAAAGAACTGGTTCAGCATCAACGCCGCAACGATAATGCCGCCTTGCAGAATCATCTGATAATACGATGACAAACCAGCCAGGTTGAAGATGTTGGTAATAATGGCCAACAACCAGACCCCACCGAACGCACCGATGACACCTCCACTGCCCCCAGACAGGGATGCACCACCTAAAACGACGGCAGCAATCGCGTCGAGTTCCATTCCTTTGCCGGCCGTCGGTTGCCCAACGGTCAGCCAAGAGGCCAAGACAATGCCTCCAAGCGCAGACAGCACTCCAGACAACATGAAAACATAGACGGTACTCCGAGTGACACGAATCCCGGAAAGGCGGGCCGCTTCATCGTTGCCGCCTACGGCATACAGCCCCCGTCCAAACGTCGTGTATTTAAGAACAAGGGCACTGATGACTGTAATAAGGATCCACAACAATCCACTGGCCGGTAACGGACCAACAAAACCCGATCCAAGCCACTGAAACGATTCAGGCAAGTTAAAGACGGGTTTTCCGTCAGTCGTCAGCAAGGCCAAGCCTCGTGCGGCAACCATCGTCGCCAGGGTAGTGATAAATGAAGGAACGCCTCCTTTTGCACTGACAAGCCCATTGAAGCATCCCATCAGCGCGCCGGCGAGCAAACTTGCACCAATGGACACGACCAGGCCGTATCCCGAAGCCAGCAAAACGGAGACGATCATGCCGGATAAGGCCAGAACCGACCCCACGCCAAGATCGATCCCGCCGACGAGAATGACCAACGTCATCCCCACACTGACGATACCGGTGACGGAAGATTGCTGTAACAGGTTGGAAAAATTCTGAAAGGTAAAGAACTTCGGTGAAATTGTCGCAGCAATACACGCAAAAAAACCGATGAACAGTAGCAGGTTGTATTTCCGAAAAAGTTCTTTCCATGAGACGGCGTGATGGGCATTAACGGCTTTCATGACCTTCTCCGGTTATGGCGGTGTGCAAAATGTGTTTGGTCGGAAAGGGCGGCGCGAATTCGGCGACAATACGGCCTTCGTACAAAACGAGAATCCTATGGCACATGCACTCCAACTCTTCGAGTTCCGAAGAGGCAACAATGGTGGCTGTACCATGTACACCGGCAAAACCGCGTATGATGTCGTACACTTCTTCCTTGGCACCGACATCGATGCCCTGGGTCGGTTCATCAAACAATAGAATTTTCGATTGCTTCATTAACCACTTGGCGATAACCACCTTTTGCTGGTTGCCGCCGGATAAATTCCGAACTTCGGTTGTAATATCGGGTGTTTTAATGCGAAGACGCTTGGCGTAATCCCGAACAAGAGCAAATATTTTTCGAAAAAATAAAATTCCGTGAACGGAAAGATCGGGATTCGCCGCCATAGAGGCATTTTCCCATACGGGCAACCCGACAATAAGTCCCTGTGTTTTGCGCTGCTCCGGAATAAGCCCGACACCAAGTCGCATGCCGTCGACAGGGGAAGCCAAATCAGCGGGTCTCCCATCAATTTCAATCTTCCCTGCATGACGCATTGAGCCAAAGAGTGAGTGCAGAATTTCCGAGCGCCCAGAGCCAACCAAACCATACAGACCAAGAATCTCTCCATGTTTCACGGAAAAATCGACGCCTTTCAACACGGCATTGGAGAGACAGCGAGCCGTGACCTTGTCGGTCTTTTCGGGCTGCGGCAACGCGCAAGCTTGGCCTGAGCGCACATCATGGCCGATCATGAGACGAACCAACCCCTTCACATCTAAATCCTGAATCGGGCCATCATGCGCTTTTTTCCCGTCACGCAATACCGTCACGCTATCACCAACAAGAAACAGCTCTTCGAGTCGGTGCGAGATATAAATGATGGTCACTCCTTGGGCTTTCAGGTCAAAAACGACCCGAACCAGTGCCTTGAATTCTTCTTCAGACAATGTGGCCGACGGTTCGTCCATCACAACCACACGAGCATTGGCAGCCATAGCTTTACAAAGTTCGACAATTTGCTTGTGCCCCATGCTGAGACCGGCAACAGTGCGGTGCGGTGAAATGGGAACACCAAGCCCGTCTAGCAAAGCCTGGGCTCTTTCAAACATGGCCCCCCAATCCACAACACCTGGTATGCGGCAAGGGTATTGCCCCATAAAAATGTTTTCGGCGACGGTCAGGTGCTCGACCAAGGACAGTTCCTGATAAATCACGGCAATTCCGGCATTGAGCCCATCTCTGGGGCTTGTCATACGGAGCGGTGTGCCATCGAGCGAAATCGTTCCGGCGTCGGCTGAATATACTCCGGAAAGGACTTTCATCAGGGTTGATTTTCCGGCACCATTGGCACCGATCAAACAATGCACCTCTGCACGACCAACCACGAAATCAACATCATCCAAGGCTAAAACCCCTGGAAATGACTTCCTAATGCCGCGCATCTCGAGAAATGATTCCCCCGACATCCCCTCACCCCTTCTTCATGGCGTGCATAAGAGGCGCAAGCGCCTCATGCGTGGCCAGATAGCGTTCATGCGCCACATCATAGATGCGGGCTGCGCCTGCGTCCGGATTGATAACACTGCGTTTGCGGACCATAGCTTGCGCTGCAGCGTGGAAATCCGCATGTACTTCAAGACCAACCGACGCGGCCACCGCTCCCCCGAGCAAGACAGCGTCCGGATCTTGAGTCAGTACAATGGGCGTCTGACAGACATCGGCGATAATTTGGAGCCACAGAGGATTCTTCGTTGCACCACCGCACACGGTCATACTCGTCACGGTATGTCCACCCTTCGCGAAAGCAGTCAGAATTTGACGCGTTCCGTGGGCAACTGACTCAAGCACAGCCCTATACATGTGACCTCTGGTATGATGCAGATCCATTCCCCACATGGCGCCGGTCAAATCCGGATCACAAAACGGGGTACGGCTCCCTTGCCAGAAATCAAGCGCAACAAGCCCATCAGCTCCGGGTGGAATTTCAGCCGCTTCTTTGGCCAGAATTGTATACGCGTTGTCGCCCAAATCTTTGGCAAAGCAATCGCGGAACCAGCGTGTGATAGCAGCGGCCGAGGTCTGCCCACCTTCCAGCAGGCTATATCCGGGAACAACAGCATTGGGGTACGGTCCCCAAATTCCGGGAATGAAAAGCGGTTGGGCGCTCAAACCAAGATGGACAAACGACGTACCCATAATAACAGCAAGCAACCCTGGAATGACAACACCAAGTCCCAACATGCCGACATGTGCGTCGATGCCTCCCTGTACAAGCATTGGATGTCCCTCGATACCAAGGGCAAGACATGCCTGCGCAGTCAACGGTGCAATGGGTTCTCCCATTGCCAAAACCGTTTTCGGCCATTTGTCTTCATACTCGGCAAACCCGATGTCACGGAACAAATCATCGGCGAATCCACCTTCCGAGTCGGCATAGCTCCATTTACATGTCGCGTTGCACTTGGACGCAACCAACCGGCCGCATAACCGCCAATTGATCCAATCCAATGCTTCGACGATTTTATCGGCACTCTCGTACAGCGTGGGAGTGTTCCGTTTCATCCACAATGTTTTCGGCAGCATCCACTCCACCGAGGTGCCACCGCCGCTATAACGAAGAATCGAATGTTCTGTTTCATTGACAACCGCGCATTCTTTGCGCGCTCGTGTATCCATCCATAAAATCGCGTCGTCCAACGGTTCGCCATTGGCGTCGATCGGCAACACCGTCGAAGACGTTGCCCCGACACAGACGGCCACCACTTCGGAACCTGCCGGAATTTGAGCGACAACCTGACGCGAACAGGCGCAAATCGCCCGCCACCAGTCGTCAGGATGTTGTTCTGCCCATCCCGAACGAGGAAAACGCGTTTCATATCCGGTCTCGGCCATACCCAGGCGGTGACCTGCTTCATCGAAACAGGCCACACGGGCACTTTGCGTACCAAGGTCGATGCTCAAAAAGATACGTTGAGGCATTGCGCTCTCCACAGGTCAAGGCAGAAACATGATTTTATTGAAATAGAACCGCTCTTTCGCCAAATTGGCAAAAAATTCCGGTCCTTCTTCAAGGCGTAAACGGTGGCTGATGAACGAAGGATCAAAAAAAACACCCTTTTGCATCAAATCAACACTTTGGGTCCATTCGTGTCCTGGGAAGGGGTTGGAAAACGAATTCCAGCTCCCCTTGATGAGCAATTCACCACGAAGGATACGGTCAACCGCCTTTTCACTCAGTTCCAGACTATCGTGGGATATACCGAGAAAGATGATGGTGCCGTGGTTGGCTGCAGCGAGAATGGCTTGATGTTGCGCAATGGCAACCCCCGAGGCATCAAGCAATACATCGGCACCACCATTGGTGATTGTTTTGATAGCCTCGATGGGGTCTTCATTACGGCTGTTGATGACGTGAGAACATCCGGCAACTTTCGCAATATCCAATTTCTTGTCATCGACATCCACGCCGATGACAATCTTAGCGCCAAGATGACGTGCCAATTGCACCGCGAACAATCCAATGGGACCGCAGCCCATAATGACAACGGTGGAGTCTTCCGTAATGTCAGCTTTATCGAGAGCATGAACGGCGTTGGCGGCCGGGTCGACCATGGCACCTGCTTCAAAACTAACCACATCAGGTAAAGGAATCAGGTTCGCTTTGGGAACCCGAACATATTCGGCCATGGCTCCATCGGAACGGGATCCAAGGTAGTCATATTTGACACACAACGAATAGTGCCCTTTATTGCACCACTCGCATTCCATGCAGGGAATCAACGGTGCGGCAACAATGCGCTGCCCCGGAGCCACTGTATCGACATCATCCCCAACGGCAACGACAACGCCGGAAAACTCATGACCGGGAATCAGTTCAGCACGGTGCGCACCGTGTGTCAGTAACCGTGGAATGTCCGATCCGCATACACCGCAGGCTTTGACGTTGACGAGCGCCTCATTCGGTTTGATGTCCGCCAGTGGAACAGTTTCAAAACGAATGTCGCCCGGTGCATAGAGTTTGAGCGCCTTCATTGTTTCGGGGAGTTGCATGTGTCAAATTCCTTTGTTTGTTAGTATTTCAAATAGGAAGTGGCCTTGTACGCCGTTTGCAGCGCATCCAGAGCGGGTTGCCCCATTCGAATGCACATACCGATATACAATGTTTCGACAATGGCCATCTGTACAATCCGTGTCATGGCGGCATCAGTCCTGTACGTCATCTCATCGGAAACATTGGTAATAACGACGTCGGCAATCTTAGCCAGAGGAGAATCCTCCGACACCGTCAGGGCAATCACCTTCACAATCGGTTTCACTTTCTCAACCGGAATGATCAAATCTTTGCTTTCTCCGGAATGCGATATGGCAAACACCACGTCTCCAGGCAGAGGGTGTGCCAATACGGTCGCCGTCACGTGCGGATCACACATGGAACGGCAATTGGGTAACAACTTGGAAAATTTAAACGAGGCCATATCGGCAAGAGCAGCCGAAATGGCGAAGCCGAGAAAAAACACACGGCCGGCGTTGTGGAGTAAATCCAAAGCAGTTTCGAGTCTGGACGTATCAAGAAGCGACAAGTTGGCGTCAAGCGTCCGTATTGCACCATTAAAGATCTTTTGCTTCAGGGTATCCAGACTATCTTGGCCTGTAATATCCTCATATGTCCGGTAGTATGAATTTTCGGCAAGTTCCGCGGCCAAGCTCACTTTAAGATCGTTGTAACTGCTCAAGCCAAGTTGACGATAATAGCGAACAATCGTCGCCTCACTCTTGGCTCCACAGGCTTCAGCCAATTGCGAAATTGACATTTTTACAACTTTATCCGGACACTCCGTGATAAATCGGCTTATCGCTTGTTGTGTCTTTGTCATTGTCTTCAGTTTTTTGCGTATGGTCGGAATGAGCTTTGTCATAAAATTTTTTTCTTTTTTAATTGATTGATCGCTCAATTTGAAAGAAATTTTTTTCTTTCTAGAGCGAGGACTATCCTCTGTCAACAGTGAATTTTTCTTTTTATTTTTAACTATCCAAAAATAAAAAGAAAAATCATTCGCCAGTAGACATGACTTCAACGCAAAAAAGCGTCTTCAGAGAGGGAGGTTGCTTCTCTCAAACCGTTTCTCCTTTTTTGTTGGTGATGATCTTATTGAAAAAACGAGTTTTTTTTCAATAAGCAGCTTTTATTACCAAAATCATCTCACAAAAAAAATTTTTTCTTTTTGCAATTCCCTCAACAAAGAATCATCCGGCACAAGCAAATTCTCGCTCATAGATAACCACTTCAAAGCCTCAAACACGGCTAACAATTCGGGCAGGACATACTTTTAACATCGCAAACAGAAGACGTGTCGGATGAAAGCAAAAAAGGCGCACCCGCTTTTTGCAGGTGCGCCTTTGCCATATATATACTGTGGTCGTGTATGAAACGCTGAATTCAGACTAGCGTGAAAACCGGCGGTATTTTATCCGATGCGGTTGTTCAGCCTCTTTGCCCAATCGTTCTTTTTTATCCGCTTCGTATTCCGTATAGTTTCCATCAAAGAATACGGCGTGAGAATCGCCTTCAAAGTCGAGAATATGCGTGGCAATTCGGTCAAGGAACCAGCGATCGTGGCTGATGATAAGAGCACAACCGGCAAAATCCATCAGAGCATCTTCCAGAGCGCGCATCGTATTCACGTCTAAATCGTTGGTCGGTTCGTCAAGAAGAAGCACATTGGCTCCCTCTTTGAGCATGCGGGCCAGGTGAACACGGTTGCGTTCCCCACCGGACAACAAGCCAACTTTCTTTTGCTGATCCGAACCGGATAAGTTGAAACGCCCGACATACGCACGTGAATTGACTTCACGGCTGCCCAGTTTGATGGTGTCATATCCTTCACTAATGACTTCCCAAACGGTTTTATCCGCATCCAAAGTGTCACGATGTTGGTCAACAAAGGCGAGTTTGACACTGTCCCCTATGCTGATGTTGCCTGAATCCGGTTGTTCAAGCCCGGCAATCATCCGGAACAACGTCGTTTTCCCGGCCCCGTTTGGACCAATGATGCCGACAATCCCCCCGGCTGGCACCGCAAAGGTGAGGTCTTCCACAAGCAAACGATCATCGTAGCCCTTGGTCACCTTGTCGAATTCAATGACCTTCTTGCCCAAACGCGGTCCAGCTGGAATGAAAATTTCCAATTCTTTGGATTGTTTCTCGCCCTGCTCGGACAACATCGCTTCGTACTTGTTGATACGCGCTTTCGATTTGGCATGACGGCCACGTGGGCTCATCTTGATCCATTCCAATTCGCGTTCCAAAGTTTTCTGTCGTTGCGATTCGGTTTTTTCTTCGTGAGCCAGACGTTTTTTCTTCTGCTCCAACCAGGAGGAATAATTTCCTTTGTAAGGAATGCCGCGACCACGATCGAGCTCAAGAATCCAGCCGGCAACATTATCGAGAAAATATCGGTCGTGTGTAACAGCAATGATGGTACCTGGATAATTGTGGAGAAAATGTTCAAGCCAGGCGACGGATTCGGCATCAAGGTGGTTCGTTGGTTCGTCCAAAAGCAAAATATCGGGCTTTTTCAGCAACAACCGACACAAGGCAACACGACGACGTTCACCACCGGAGACCTTATCAAGTGGCATATCCGGCGGAGGACACCGAAGAGCATCCATCGCCATGTCGAGCCGGCTGTCCAGATCCCACGCATCAAGCGCATCAAGTTTCTCCTGAACCTCTGCTTGACGAGCAATGAGTGCATCCATCTCGTCAGCTTCCATGGGTTCGGCAAACTTGTTGTTGATATCTTCGAACTCTTTGAGCAAAGCCACGGTCTCGGCAGCACCTTCTTCAACAACTTCACGAACCGTCCGCGTTTCGTTGGCCAATGGCTCTTGTTCGAGATACCCAATGGTGTATCCAGGAGCGAGCACAGTCTTACCTTGAAAGTCCTTGTCCACACCGGCAAGAATTTTCAGTAATGTACTTTTCCCCGATCCGTTCAGACCGAGCACACCGATTTTGGCTCCATAGAAATACGAAAGAGAAATATCTTGAATAATTGGTTTTTTATCGAAAAACTTACTGACTTTAATCATCGAATAGATGACTTTTTTGTCGTCCGCGCTCATGACTTGGACCTCCGGTGTGGGTATGTCTGTACTTCAGGCACAGGTCTGAAACCGTAGCGGTCCCGCATCATGCGGGACCGCTACGACTCAATACAAGATGGGGAAAAACCGGCAGGCGGTGGCTACGAGTTTTTGTTGTTCAAAGCAGCTTGAAGTTTTTCTCCCAACAAACCGCCGAAACCGCCGTTCGATTCCATTCTCTGAGGTTTGGCATGGGGTTTCCAGTCGGATTTTTCGACTGTGGTCGATTCCGTTGGTGCAAGACTGATCTTGCGTTCCTCAGGTTTGACCGATTCCACACACAATTCCACACTATCACCGGGCCGGGCATTGGACAACTCTTTGGCGTTGACCGCTTCCGCAATCTTCGACTTCGGCAGCAGGCCGGTGATACCAGGTTCAAGCGAAACAAACAGCCCAAACCGTTCCATCTTTTCAACCGTACCGGTAACCGTCTGGCCAGACTTGTATTTATCGGCCACATCCAACCACGGATCGCCTTCGGCATCTTTGATGGAAAGAGAAATACGTTTTTTATCGAGATCGATATCTTTAATCAAAACGGAAACGGACTGCCCAGCGCTCAATTCATCTTCGGGCTTATGCACCCGCTTCACGTAGCTGATTTCACTGACGTGGACGAGTCCTTCAATGCCGGGAGCAATTTCGACAAACGCACCGAAATCGGCCAACCGTACGATCTTGCCCGTCGTTTTTTGGCCCACGTTGAATGTATCGCCAATGGTTTCCCACGGGTCGGCTTGCGCTTGTTTGATGGACAGGCTGATTTTCTTTCTGCCCTTGTCGCCGTCGCCAATGGACAACACTTTGACGGAAACCTGCTGTCCAACAGAAACCGCTTCAGCGGGTTCGGCAATGCGTCCCCACGACAATTCCGAAATGTGGACCATACCTTCGGTGCCGGGAATAAGTTCCACAAAAGCACCGTACGGCATAAGACGCATGACCGTTCCTTCGACCACGTCGCCTTCCTTCACATCTTCGAAAAATGCTTGAGCCTGAGCTTCGCGTTCACGTTCGAGCAGCTTGCGCCGTGAGAGCACAATATTTTTGCCCCCATTCTCGAACTTGATAATTTCGAATAAAAAGGACTCTCCCACATAGGCATCCTGATCTTCCACAAAAATGGCGTCAATCTGGCTGACCGGACAAAAAGCCCGGCGGTGGAAAACTTCTACATCAAATCCACCTTTCCGTACCGCTTTGACTTTGCCTTCAACGGGAATCTTCGCTTCAAACGCATCTTGAAGCTGATTAAGTCCACCAACTCCGGCGAGTGCTTTGGAGAGCACAAGCTCATCTTTGGTTTTCTTGACCACGAAGAGTTCGATGACGTCGCCTTCCTGGAACGGGAATTCGCCGTTTTCGTCAAGCAGCTCCTCTTTTTCGGCCATGCCGTCGAGCTTGACGCCGACATCGAAAAACACAGCCGTTTCCCCGATGGAAATAATTTTGGCTTCCACCTTGTCGCCGATGTTCAGGTCTTTGCCCGTTTCCGCCAAAGACGCCTCAAACATGGCGGCAAAGCTCTCTTCCCCGTTGGACGTGACGTTGTCTTCACCCATATGACCAATTCTCCCTTGAATGAACTGTCCGATTGCCGGACGATTTGCGGCTATGTATCGAAGCAGTGAGATTTGTCAAACGCTTTTCCTGGTCGGCACCCTATTTTTCCCCCTGTTACATCATTTTAAAGGGGAAAAAGATAAGAACGACACAAATTTGTCACATGCTCTTTCAATTGAGCTGACTCTCTCACGACTTTTTGCATTGTGTGTCGAATAAACAAGCAGGAACGTTACGTCATACGCATCTCTCTCATTGGCATGACATTCTGATCTATGGAAGACCAGATGCAAGATTATGAGGCTTTCTCGTTGTGCTCCGTCTTAATCTCTTCCAGAATATCCACAAGAGCGCAAACAGGGTCGGGAGCATGAGTTATTGGCCTTCCAATGACAAGATGATCAGCACCACGTCGAATGGCATCAGCCGGGGTACAAACGCGCTTTTGATCTCCAACGTTTCCACCAGCTGGTCGAATTCCTGGCGTCACGATGGTAAACGGTGAAGGCAACTGCGGATCGTTCCCCAATTGTGTCCGCAAGAATGCGGCTTCACGGGCCGAAGCAACGACACCCGTCAGCCCGGCTGCAATTGCTGCTCGAGCACGTACTTCAACAAGTTCGTCAACTGACAGGGTGATGCCAGATCGAGCCAAATCATCTTGAGAGAGACTCGTTAAAACCGTCACAGCAAGAACGCCGAAATCAATTTCAGCTTCAGCAGCAGCCGCAATCACAGGAAATTCACCATGAACGGTGACAAAATCCAGTTGGCGTCCGGCGAGAGCTTCCAATGCCAGACGAACGGTTTGCGGAATATCATGGAGTTTGAGGTCAAGCATGATGCGACAATCGTGATGACGCAGCATGTCGAGGACGCGATGTCCTTGGGCAAGAAAGAGTTGCAAACCGACTTTGAAAAAGCGGGTTTTATCACGTAACAGACGAACAAGATGCTCGGCTTTGTCCAGGCTGTCACAATCAAGAGCAACAATGACACGATCACGAAGAGCAATGGATGTTTCAGGCATGGAATACAAGACGGCCACGTCCGCCACGGGGACGCGGCCGTATTCAGTTACGGGTTATTAAGCAGAAGCCCAGCGAATGAGTCCCAGCGAGTGGGAATCAAGCAACAAGGGGTGGTGCGGTAAAATACGCACGGTAAAACCGAATCGACCGGCTTCATCTGGCTCGACTTTTCCTTTGAACAAATACCAGTTATCGTCACGCTTTTCCGATACGACCATCGCCGTCGTGTAACGTTGAGCAAAATTCCCAACGGAATCCAACGGTCCTGCGTAAATTTCAATCTGCACATCTTCAGGTCGTATGCCACCGAGATGGACTTCGGCCGTCACCTCAATAGGCTCACCAACATAGACATTGTCGGCTGGTTGGACGGCTTTGATATCGCGAATATCCAGTTCGCTCCACTTCATCATCATGTCCATTCGCCAAGCAGCAAGATCCTTGGCTGCCGCGTAGTCCGCTTTGACAAGATGATTATAATTTTCGAGAGCCGGAACATAGGATGAACTGGCATATTCTTCAACCATACGATGTGAGTTGAAGACCGGCCCAAGATCTTTGAGGGCATTCTTCATTTTTTTGACCCAATCACGGGGTAATCCACCGTGACTGCGCTTGTAGAACGTCGGAATCACTTCGTTTTCGAGCAGATTATACAGCGTTTGGCTTTCCACAAAGTCCTGATACGCGGTATCATCATACTCCTCACCACGACCGATTCCCCAACCGTATGCATTATCCGGTGTGCAGGCTTCAGCCCACCATCCGTCCAAGACAGACAAATTGAGTACGCCGTTGCACATGGCTTTCATACCACTGGTACCGCAGGCCTCCAGGGGACGGCGCGGGTTATTCAGCCACACGTCGCATCCTTGATACATATAGGAAGCCAGCTCCATGTCATAATCTTCAAGAAAGACCATTTTATAGCGGCATTCTGGAGTTTTGAAGAGTTGGACAAGTTGTTGAATGATTTTCTTCCCTTCATTATCGGCCGGGTGTGCTTTCCCCGCAAAAATGAACTGGATAGGACGTTCGGCATCTGCCATAATCTTGAGTAAACGTTCCTGGTCTTGCAGAAGCATGTTAGCACGTTTGTATGTGGCAAAGCGGCGAGCAAAACCGATGGTCAAAGCCTGTGGATCAAGGACATCCTCGGCAGCTTCGAGTTCTTTGCGGTTGGCTCCACGGGACAGCAATTGCTCACGCAGGCGATACCGGGCGTAATCCACAAGGCGTTCACGTAACCGCTCATGGGTACGCCAGAGTTCGGCGTCGGAGATAGCTGGAACCTGGTTGAAAACACGAGTACAATCCGGATCTTCCCGCCAGTTCGCCCCCATATATCGATCATATAATGCGGCTAAATCAGGAGCAACCCATGTCGGGACGTGAATACCGTTGGTAATGGCGCCAATGGGTACATCTTCAACGGGATACTGCGGCCAAACACGTTTCCACATATTGCGGGAAACATGTCCATGCAGCAGGCTAACACCGTTGTTGAAACGCGACAACTTCAAGGCAAGAACCGGCATGCAGAAGGGTTCGGCGTCGTTTCTTGGATCTTCACGACCAAGCCCAAGGAAAACCTTGAATGCCAGCCCGAGCTTTTGGGCATAATCCTGAAAATATGTCTGCATGAGTTCGGGCGGAAAACGGTCATTGCCCGCCGGTACAGGCGTATGCGTCGTAAATACACTCGACGACGCAACGATTTCAGACGCAGCTTCAAAGCTCAGGCCGTTTTCTTCCATGAATCGGCGGATACGTTCCAACCCGGCAAAGGCGGAGTGGCCTTCGTTCATGTGAATAACTTTGGGTTTGAACCCCAAGATTTCCAGCGCTTTGATGCCGCCAATACCAAGCAAATATTCCTGCCATATCCGCATTTCGAGATTCCCACCGTACAGACGTTCAGTAATCTGACGAAAATGCGGAGGGTTCTCGTTCATGTTCGTATCAAGCAGGTATAAGGTCACGCGTCCGACCTGGACTTGCCAGACCTGAGCCAACACTTTTTGACGGTTGAGTTCAAACTCAACAACCACGCGTCGACCATCTTTCCCGAGAGCGGGTTTCATGGGCAATTGTTCGAAATCGTAGACCGGATACCGTTCCTGTTGCCATCCATCCGGGGTCAAATATTGCCGGAAATATCCTTGTTTGTAGGCAAGCCCCATAGCGACAAGAGGAACGCACAAGTCACTGGCCGACTTCAAGTGGTCACCAGCCAAGATACCCAATCCACCGGAGTAAATCGGAAGTCCGAGACTGATACCATATTCCAAACTGAAGTAGGCAACAACCGGTTCTCCTGCTTCCCCTTCTGGAAAAGGAATGGAAACGTTCTTCTTCCCTTGGTAATCAATGAGATCTTTACGCAATTCATTTAAACGCTCAACGTAGAACTCATCGCGCGCCAACTCTTCCAAGGTTTTTTGCGGCAAGCGATTGAGAAAGGCAATGGGATTTCCATAGCATTGCTGCCACAATCCCTGGTCTACCTGGGCAAACAGTTCGAGTATGTCTTTGTTCCAGGAAAACCACAGATTGTAGGCCAAGTCCCAAAGCGGATTCAGTTCTGGGGGAAGCTTCGGGATAACGCTATAAACGCGCAACGGTTGCATAGGCTCTCCTTGACGTGGGGCCGGAAAAGTGGATGATGTTCACATCGACCAGGGGGTCACGGTACTGCGTCATGCCATTGGTCAAAGAAAATGGCAACAATGTCTTGACTTGATATGCATGATTTCCAAACTCGCGACCCTAGGTGCACGTTCAGGCTTGTCTGTTTCATGACGGCTACATGTCCGTCCGGTGAAAAAAAAGCCTCTTTAATTGTCGTTAAAACAGGTGTACAAGGCCGGCTTGTTTGTCGCAAGGAGGATTTATGTTTTCACCTGAAACAACCGGCCAGGCCGTCGTACATATCAAGCGATTACGTGACGTGCCCGACTCGTTTTTACCAAAACCGGCCACAGCCCACGCTGCAGGTGCCGACCTGCGTGCGGCACTTGATAGTGATCGCATTGTCATTGCCGCTGGTGATCGTGCCGCTGTCCCAACAGGCATTGCCATGGAAATCACCCGTCCCGGCATCGCAGGATTTGTTTTCTCGCGAAGTGGTCTGGGTGCTCGTGACGGCCTGACCGTCGCGCAAGGCGTTGGCCTGATCGACCCGGACTACCGGGGAGAAATTATTGTCTGGCTCCTCAATACATCGAATGAGCCAAGAACTGTACTTCAAGGGGATCGTATCGCCCAACTTGTTCTTTTACCCTACTTCGCCGGGCAGTATGTCGATACCGATGCTCTGTCCGATACGGACCGGGGAGCGGGCGGATTCGGGCATACCGGCTCGAAATAACGGCCCTTCACCTTTAACACATCATAACAAGGAGATGTCGTGACAAACGCCTTCGACACCCTCAAAAATCGGGATGCCGCTGCCATCATGTCCTCTTACGGACGTTATCCTTTGGCCGTATCGCGAGCCGAGGGATGCCGTCTTTTCGACCTCGAGGGCCGCGAATATCTTGATCTCCTGGCCGGTGTGGCCGTGACGTCTTTGGGCCATTGCCACCCGGAAATAGCCGATGCCCTGTGTACGCAGGCACGTATTCTCTGTCACGTGAGCAACCTGTTCTATCAGCCAGATCAAGTCCGTCTTGCCGAAGAACTGATTGCTACCTGGCAACCTGGCCGTGTCTTTTATTGCAACTCAGGAGCCGAGGCCAACGAAGGAGCCATCAAGCTTGCCCGCCGGTTTATGCGCACGGTCAAAAATCGTGATGCCTACGAAATCATCACGTTGACGGGCTCATTCCACGGCCGCACCCTGGCAACTGTGACCGCCACAGGACAGACTGCATTTCGTGAACACTTCCATCCGTTGCCTGGTGGATTCAAATCGGTCGAGGCCGGCGATATCGAAGCCATGAAGCAAGCCATTACGGAAAAAACCGCAATGGTGCTTGTTGAGATTGTGCAAGGCGAAGGTGGGGTGAATATCATGTCCGCCGACTATCTCACCGCCATCCAGAATCTGTGCCGCGAACACGACATTTTGTTCGGTGTTGACGAGATCCAGACTGGCCTCTGCCGCACTGGACGCTTTTGGGCTCATCAACATTACGGACTGCGCCCCAACATCGTGACATGCGCCAAGGCACTCGGCAATGGCTTCCCTATTGGCGCCGTGTTGGCCGATACGGAAACGTCGAATGGATTTACGCCCGGCAGCCATGCAACAACTTTTGGTGGAAGCGGATTGGCCACCGCAGCAGCGTTGAAGACGTTGGAAATCATGAAGCGCGACAAGATTGCCGAACGCGCCGAAGCTATGGGAAAAAAGACCTTAGCATTAATTGACGACGTCATGAAAAAACATCCGGACGCTATCGACAATTATCGCGGACTCGGTCTTATGATCGGTATTGAACTCAAAGTTCCGGGATTACCTGTCTGGCAAAAACTGCTTGACCGCGGCTTCGTCTGCAATTTGGCGAAGGGAAAAGTGCTCCGACTCATTCCCCCGCTTATTATTGAAGAAGACGATATTGCCCGATTCACACAAGCGCTTTCGGACATTCTTGACGAAACGGCATAAATACAATCGGCCCAAGACCACTGGCGTCCTGGGCCGTTCTATTCATTCATTGGCCAATCTGTCTTTGTCGTTCTCACACTCAGGATGAACGACGGGGGAGAAATGCCGTTGCCTCACTGGGTGGCAACGGTTTTGCGTGAAAATACCCTTGCCCAAGTCGACATCCTAAAGACTCGAGCAATGTACGCTCCGCATCATTTTCAATCCCCTCGGCAACGACATCAAGCTTAAGCACATTGGCAAGCTGAATGACCGTCCGAACGATTTCCTGATTTTCCGTCTCAGTATCGATATTACGTACAAACATTCGGTCAACCTTCAAAGCGTCAACCGGCAACCTGCGGAGATACGCGAGGGAGGAATAGCCTGTACCGAAGTCGTCAATAAGCAAGGAAAGGCCAAGGGTCTGAAGTTTCTTCAACGTTGCCGTGGCAAACTCGGCATTCTCCATGATCACACTTTCAGTAATTTCGAGTTTCAGACGACTAGAATCAATACGATACTCAGCCATGATTGACTCAATACGGCCAGCGAGATCCTCTTGCATAAACTGCTTTCCGGACAAGTTGCAGCTCACGGTAAAAAAATCAATATCCGGAGTTGTATCAAGCCACTTCCGCATTTGGGAGCAAGCTTCCTGAATAACCCACTCCCCAATGGCCAGAATCATGCCTGTTGATTCCGCCACAGGAATGAAATCAAGAGGTGAAACAATCCCTTGCTCAGGATGATTCCAACGGATGAGCGCCTCAAAACCGATTGAATTTCCCTCTGGGATTGAAAATATTGGCTGGTATAAAAGAAAAAATTCTTTGCGCTCAATGGCGCGACGCAAATCGGTCTCCAACTGCAAGCGCATTTTAGCACGCACATGCATGGTCTGATCGAAGATGCAGTTGACGCCCTTCCCCGTAATTTTGGCCTGAAACATAGCTGTGTCTGCATCACGCAGAATTTCTTCAGCACTATTATAGTGCGATACTGTATCGACAATACCGATGCAAGCTGTGATAAATATTTCATATCCATCGATTTTTGTCGGAACCTTCAGCTCGTCATGAATATGATTTGCAACGGCCAGGGCATGAGCTTTTTCGAAAACATCGGTTAGCAAAATTGCGTATTCATCACCACCAAGTCTGGCAATAACATCGTCGCCTTCCAGGCAATTCCACAATCGCAAGGAAATTCCTCGAAGCAGCCTGTCGCCGAGCGTATGACCGAGCGAGTCGTTGACGAATTTGAAATCATCAAGATCAAGAAACATGACGGCAAAGCCGCGTTTCTTTTGCTCCTTGGATGCGGCCAATGCAATTTCCAAGCGTTCAAGAAAGTAGGAACGATTCGGAAGCCCTGTCAATTCATCATGATAGGCCTGATAGCGAAGACGTTCTTCGTTCTTTTTGCGCTCCGTGATATCTTTGAAAACTACTGCAGCGCCGATAATACGATCGCCCGACAATAAGGGAGTGCAGACATATTCAACAGGAAAAATACGACCGTCTTTCCTCCAGAACCATGCCTCCGCAACATATCGCTTCTGACCATCGTTCAATACTTTGAGAATGGGACTATCACTGCGCGGATAGGGGGCACCATCAGGAAGTGAGTGATTGATGGCGTCGTGATGATCTTTCCCGATAAGTTCCTCGGCAAGATACCCAAGACTGTACTCGGCAGCGGGGTTGATAAACGTGGTTCGCCCCGTTGTATCAATGCCACAAATCCCTTCTCCCACCGCCTCAAGGATCAGGGTATTGCTCTGATTGGACGCTTCCAAAGCTTCTTCGGTTTCAGCGCGTGCCATGGCCTGAGAGAGCATATTGGCCACTGACTGCAAGAAATGAACATCGTCCTGAGTGAACTCGCGAAATGTTTTTGAAAAGACACCCAACACACCGTACGGACGCTTTTTTCCGTGAATGACAACACTGAGCCCACTCACCACATTGTGATCGTGAAGGAACGTTACATCTCGAAAACGATTATCATGAGGCAGATCGCGAATAACAACCGGCTCTTTCGTCATCAGTGTAAACCCTGGAAGAGATTCCATTCCGGCAGTAATCGTAGACTGACCGACAAGCCCGTTCTTCCACCCCACACCAGCTTTGAAGAAAAAAAGTTGTTCGTCCGGACGATATTCAAGCACCCGGGCAATATCCGCTTGCAAAACCGTTGTCAGAAGCCGACATGTTTTCTCGGTAAGTTCATCGAGATTGGATGAAGACAACGCATGAAGGCCAATCTCGGCCACAATGCCTTGTTGAAATGCCCGACTTCGGAGCCCGTCTTCATTGCGCTTTTGTTCTGTTATATCGCGGGAAAAGAGCGCCACTTTTTCAATGACACCCTCTTTTTCGAGAATAGGAGCGACCCGGTTGGCCGTAATACGGTCGCCATACGGAAACTGAAACGTCCGAATCTTGCCTTCAGTAAATACGGTACGAATGGTTTCCGTCCACGCATCAAGAAAATCACCGGAAAAAAGAGTCTCCAGTGTTTTCCCCAGAACAGAAACTTCATTCTCCCTGGCTGCCTTGGGGTTGGCCGCCTGGATGATGAGGCTCTTATCGACAAGAATAGCGACATCGGCAAACGCATCCACCAATGCCCTACTGTGTCTCTCCATATTCAATGCCGCATCTTCGGCCTGACGCATGCTGGTCAGGTCGGTAACAATGAGCACGGCCCCTTTGTATCGATTGTCACTGTCTGAAAAAGGAGTTGCCGAAATAAGCAAGAACAACTCCACTCCATCATGAGTCAGGGACGTTTCAAAACAGAGACTTTTTCCGGATAACTGACACGAAAACTGTTCTACAGCCACGTTATAAGGGATCTGCGGAAAATATTGAGCCGGCGATGTCCCAAGAAGCTGAGTGCATGGTTGGCCAAAGAGTTGGCATAACCGATCGCTTGCATAAGCGAAGAGGCCTTCTGCATTAAGAATGCCGACCCCTTCGCTCATGTACTTGGTCAAAAACCAGCACAGCTCATCTTCTTGCGGGAGAAGCTCGTCCTGCAATTTCATCATGGGGACAGTTCCAAATCTTTGCCAATGCGTGATTGACAGAAAAGACGGACGCTCATGAAGGCTCCTTTTCAAGCGTGCATATCACACATTGAATAGGAAATGAATGATATCACCATCTTTCACGATATATTCCTTGCCCTCAGAACGCAAGACTCCAGCAGCACGACATTTCGCTTCTGTACCTTGGGCAATGTAGTCGTTATACGAAATCACTTCGGCTCGAATAAATCCACGCTCGAAATCCGTATGAATAGCTGCTGCGGCACGAGGCGCTTTATCTCCAGCATTGATGGTCCAGGCACGAACCTCTTTGGGACCGACAGTGAAATAGCTGATCAATCCCAGCGCGGCATATCCGGTTCGAATAACCTTAATCAATCCAGATTCGGCAACCCCGTAAGAATCAAGATATTCTTGCTGCTCTTCATCAGAAAGCCCAAGAAGCTCTTCTTCCATTTTGGCCGAGACAACCACCACTTCGGCACCACGTTCAGCGGCAAGCTCGCGAACAGCTTTTACGTAGTCATTCTCTTCCTGCACGCCATCTTCATCGACATTGGCAAGATAAATGACCTTCTTCGCCGTGAGAAGCCCCAGCTCACGATATATTTCAGCGACATCATCATCGTCTTGCCCGGCATAGGATGAAGCGGGATGACCTTGCAGGAGATGATCGAGCAATAACTTTGCCTTCTCGTGCTTGATCTTGAATTCCTTACCCGCCTTTGACTGTTTCCCCAGGCGTTCCACCCGGTTCTCCAAGGATTGCGCATCGGCAAGGATCAGTTCTGTTTCAATGATATCGATATCGCGAACAGGGTCAACGCTGCCGTCGACATGCACAACGTCGTCATCTTCGAAGCAACGCACCACATGCAGAATAGCAGCCGTTTCCCGTATATTGGCCAAAAATTTATTGCCCAACCCTTCACCTTTACTTGCACCCTTCACGAGCCCGGCAATATCATAGAAATCGACGGTCGCCGGCAAAATCCGCTGCGGATTCGCCAAATCGGACAACGCCTGAAGGCGTGCGTCAGGAACAGGCACGACGGCTTTATTGGGTTCAATGGTGCAAAAGGGATAGTTGGCCGCTTGGGCGTTCTGTGCCTTGGTCAGGGCATTGAAAAGCGTAGACTTCCCAACGTTGGGTAAGCCGACGATACCGATGCTCAGGGCCATGGTGTCTCCTTCTCTTTGAAAAAACGAATGGGTATCTGCTTTACGAAAAATATCTTTGCATCATGGTCGACAACAACGTTCCCAACGTGTTGTTTTATACGTCAGACGACTCTTCATGTTCAACTGTATCATCAACATGTGGTTTATCTTCCTCACGCCCGTGTATGACGGCTTCCCACAATGTCTTCACTACGTCTTCTACGCCGTCTCCATATTTGGCACTCATAAAAAGAATTTCGCGTCCATCTTCACGGGCACGCTGGCGCATCGCCTCAAGAGCCTCCGGTTCAAGAAGATCTATTTTATTAATAACAGGGATTTGCTTCTTCTTCGCCAATTCAGGGTTATATGCTGCTAACTCGGCGTTGATAAGATCAAAACCGGCCCATGGCGCTTCTTCTGACACATCTTCTGCACTCAAAATATGCAGCAGTACCCGGGTGCGTTCGACGTGACGTAAAAACCGATGTCCCAATCCAACGCCTTCGTGTGCGCCTTCAACCAAGCCGGGAATGTCGGCAATAACAAAGCGATCCCCTCGATCTCCTTCAACCACACCGAGGTTCGGGGTAATAGTCGTAAAAGGATAACTGGCAATCTTTGGTTTTGCCATGGACACGGCGGAGATGAATGTGGATTTCCCGGCATTGGGAAGCCCAAGCAGGCCGACATCCGCTAAAATTTTAAGTTCAAGCCTGAAGCGCTTTTCTTCGCCTTCTTCTCCAGGCTGAGCAAAACGTGGAGCTCGCATTGTGGACGATTTGAAGTGGGTGTTCCCTTTGCCTCCTCGCCCACCCCGCGCCGCAACAAATGTCTGACCCAACTCCTTCAAATCGGCAGCCAAATGCGATTCGCCTTCTTCACCGATTTCATAGAACAGGGTGCCGACAGGAACATCCACAACGAGATCGGCTGCCTTGGCTCCAGTGCGTTGCCGCCCCATACCATATCCGCCGTTTTTGGCTTCGTAGCGCCGTTTCAGGCGCAAATCATACAAGGTCAGCAGATTATCAACAGTTCGAAAGATGACATCGCCCCCCTTGCCGCCGTCCCCGCCATCGGGACCGCCCTTGGGAATAAATTTTTCACGCCGAAACGAAACACATCCGTGTCCGCCTTTGCCCGAAACAACCATGATATTAGCTTCATCAATAAAACGCATGGCGGGCCTCCTACGCCAACCTCCGGGCTGTGGTCAAGCAAATGTCCAATCAGGAATCCAGCTTCTTCAAAACATTCTCATTCCCTACGACAATAAGCATATCACCAGCTACGAGGGACTTGTCAGCACGAGGGACGTAATGAAAATTGTGGTCTTCAGCAGATTTGACGGCAATAACCTGAACACCGTGGCGGTTTGTTAAATTGAGTTCACGCAACGACTTCCCAGCCCAATGTTCCACAAGAATTTCTCTGATGACGATATCGTCTCCATACGGGAGCATATCGACCAGACCGGGCATACTCAAACGATGCGCCAAACGTACGGCAGCGTACCGTTCCGGAAAAATAACTTCATCCACCCCAATTTTGCGCAACAACTTTTCGTGGTCGTCGCTGATCGCTTTGACCCAAACGTCTTCAACGCCGAGTTCCTTGAGATAGAGCGATATGAGTGTACTCGCCTCCAGGCTTTGGCCGACACTGACAATGACGTGATGCATGTCTGCCACACCAACTTGTTCCAAGGCTTTCTTCTCCATGCCATCAAGACGAAAAACCTGTGTCAACACATTTTGTGCACGTCGAATTTTTTCCGGGTCCATATCGAGGCCCATCACCTCATGACCCATCTCTGCCAGAGTCAAGGCAGTGTGATAACCAAACTTGCCCAACCCAATAACACACATTTGTAATTTCGATGGCATTGTGACTCCTCCTCGACTCTACCCAATGAGCATGCTTTCTTCTGGCCAGGAATAGTGGGGTTTTTCCTGGATATGTTGCATGACCGACAGAAACAGGATGGGGCCAAGGCGACCAATGAACATAAGCAGAATAACGACACTTTTTCCCACAGTCGTCAAATGCGACGTCAAGCCGGCACTCAATCCGACTGTTCCAAACGCAGACACAACTTCGAAAAGAATATCAAGAAACAGACCATGCACGGATGAATGTGGCTGACCTGCCATCTCCGTATAACATAAAGCTAAGGTTGCCCCTCCAACAATGGCAAATGCGAAAAGCAACAGCGTCAATGCTTTATTGAGAGATTCTGTGTCGACAGCAAATCGACCGATAACAGCTTGCTCACGTCCTTTAAATTTCGCTACGCTATACGCCAATAATACGCGAAACGTTGTCGTTTTGATGCCACCGGCTGTCGATCCTGGAGAGCCGCCAATAAACATCAGACAGATCATAAACAACAAAGACACATCGGTCATGCCCGCAATATCAACCGTATTGAATCCAGCAGTCCTGCAAGAGATAGACTGAAACAATGCCGTCAACAGGTTGTTTCGCTCCGGCCCAGGAGCCTCGGCATGCAGCGAGGACTCACCAAGAAAAAGAAGAGCAGCCCCAACAACAATTAACCAAAAACTCACGCGAATAACCACACGGCTATGCCCCGTCATCCCATGAAATGCCCGCACCAGTTGACGTAACGTACTACGTCGAGCTGTCCGAATCACTTCCATAATTACAGAAAAGCCGAGGCCGCCCAGAACAATGAGGCTCATGATAACGACATTGACGCCCAAATTGGCCTGGAACTGAACGAGATTGTCGGAGAACGTTGAGAACCCGGCATTACAAAATGCCGAAATCGAATGAAAAAGAGCCGTAAACAGGTCGAATTGTTGGGGAGAAAACAGGTGCAGTAAGGCCGCGCCACCAAGTTCGATGACCAGCGTAAACCCAAGCATAATCAACAGAAAACGACCAAGGTCGAATGATGGATCGTGAAGCAGAGATTGTCCTACAGCAATTTTGTCAACAAGAGACACTCGTCGTCGCCATAGATAAAAAATCAGGCTCGAATATGTCATAATTCCAAGGCCTCCGAGCTGAAACAAGGCCATAATGACGACATGTCCAGTCCTAGAATACACCGTTGCTGTATCGACAACAATGAGTCCGGTAACGCACGTTGCCGACGTCGCTGTAAACAGGGCATCAAGAAATGATACGGAGGCCCCCGGAGCTTGGCACTCCGGGTGCATTAGCAGCGCCGCTCCCAGCAGAATGGTGGCTGCAAAAAACGCTATGGGTAAAGAAAAAGGACTAATAATGCGTCTGGAGTTCATGGAACGACGCTTTACGCCTCATCATGAAAAACGTCCAGACCATGAAGCGCCCTCCAAAGGGCTATGCAACTGCTAAAAGAACACTTTTACCGCCACGGTTATCAAAATCAAACGTCTCGATCGAATTGGAATATGCAGCAAGACCGAGCCGTTTCCTCAGTGCAGAATGTCCTCCCCCGGAGCGCATACTTTCACTCTTCGGATCCGTATCAGCCGAACTTTGATAAAGTTGGTTGCGGAGCGAGGCGGCTTCTAAAAACGACTCGAAGGATTCATAACGAGACAGCCCACTTTTCTGGTTATCAGAAGAGGCGTCACCGGACAGGCCAGATTTATTTTGTTCAACACTGTTGGGAAGTTCCACATCACGCGTGGTATAATCGATACCGAACTTCCCGAGCTTCAGCCCGAAAGAACGTGTCACAACTTTGGCTTTTTGTAACGATTCTGCGGTATCTGCTTCGACCGAGCGCGTGTATGTAGGGGCCTGTTGTCGCTGATAGGCTAACAGCGCATTGGATGTGGTGATGGCATCAATCATGGACGACTCCATTTAACGCGAGGCAAAATGCGCCTTTTTGTGTACCGTCAAAACAAAAAGTATCGCCTGAGTCCGTCCTTGGAGCAGCAGATCGAACATTGGTACGAGGTGAACCATGATTGTCTTATCGACCGATATCTTCTTTTCTTAAGGCCTACACATCCAAAATCGCTCCGGTTCAAGAAACAAAACATTCCGAACTCTACCGAAAAACACCACGCTTCGTAGCATCAAACTGAATGCAGTAACGTCGTCGTTGACAAAAAAATGATAATAAACAACGAAGAATGCATGGATTCATCCTTAGAAAGTGATTCACTTTCTATTGACATCGCAGCACTTCTCATTAATGAAATGTTATCTTACTTCGTCACCTCAACACTATAGACAAAGAGATATCGTCATGACATTGGATATTCTTATCGAATCTATTATAACAGAAGGGTCTGGTCTCGTTATCGCCTCTTTTCGTGACAATTTACTTGATGCTCACTATGTTGAACATGAAACGTTGCTCAAAAAACGAGTTGCGGGCGATTTTGGTTCGCAATGGTCAGACAAATCTCTCGAAAAAGAAGATACCTGCCGTTTACTCGCCGATGTCGGTCTTGATTTTGATGGTAGCGACTATGCCGTATTTGAAGACATGAACGGAGACCGTGTCATTGTCATCAAGGACCACCGTGTCTTGCTCCACGGTGCCAATGAAGTCTAAAAATGTCATGAGACAGATTTGGAGAAAGCTCGAAGACGAAAATATGTACGTTTCATGTCCTTGTTTTCTGCTCCACGTAAATAAAGCGCGGAGAACCGAATCGGTCCCCGCGCTTTTCTTTCATTTCTGAAAACAGATGGTTATTCTGAAGTCTCTTCAGGAGCGATGCAAGCGCGCCCTTTGAGACTGAAGACAAACTTGAGCCCTTTCTTCACCGTATCAGAAAAAATTTTCCGACTGAGAAGATTTCCAGCCACCCGTTTATTGATTTCAGCCCATGTCGGATAGGGGTGAACGGCACCAGCTAATGTGGAGAGTGAGACCTTTCCTCCCATAACAGCGACCCATTCCGACAGCAGATCTCCGGCATGCGCGCCGACAATCTGTACGCCGATAGGCTTTTCTTTCTTATCCACCAACATTTTGATGAAGCCTTCGGTTTCCCCCTCCGCCCGTGCCCGATCATTTCCGGAGAACGGTTCGGTCCAGACGGCATACTCCAAGCCGGCCTGTTTTGCCCGTAGCTCATTGACACCGATCGAAGCCAGTTCCGGTTCACTATAGGTACACCACGGAAGCCGAGTATAATCCACCTTCCGCGGTAACTTGAAAATGATATTGGTCAACGCCACACCGCCCTCATATCCTGCCGCATGGGTAAACTGATAAGCCCCAGTGACATCGCCACAGGCATAAATATGCTTAGAACTTGTGCGCATGCGATTGTTGACAACAATACCATGACTTGTTGTTTCAACTCCGGCGTTCTCCAACCCCATATCATGGATATTGGCAGCTCGCCCTAGAGCAACCAAAATGGATTCTGTCTGAATGGACCGTTTCTCACCACCTGGCAAAATAACATGTACAACACGTCCTTGCGGTCCATTTTCGACGGATTCAACCTTTGCTTCGAGTACGATATCAACACCATCTTGCCGAAGTCGTTCGCAGACCAAGATGGCCATATCTCGATCTTCTCGACTCAAAATCTGAGCACTGCGTTGAATCATCGTTACTTTGGACCCAAGACGGCAAAACGCCTGTCCCATTTCCACGGCAATCGGACCGGCTCCCAAAATAACCAATGATTTCGGAAGATGGTCCAAATAAAAAATATCTTTATTGGTGAGATACCCCACCTCATTCAAGCCGGGAATAGGAGGAATTGCCGGTGAAGATCCAGAAGCAACCACCCAATGTTTCGCGGAAATGCGTTTTTCTCCCGTATCGACAACATGGTCATCGACAAACGTTGCCGATCCGAATTCAACGGCCGCGCCCAACTTGCAAAATCGTTCAGGGGAATCGTGGGGCTGAATATCGGCGATTACTCTTTCGATGTGTTTTCGAATCAGAGCAAAGTCAACCGGCCCAGGATCAACCGAAGGAAGACCAAATTGCGGTCCTTGCTTCATCACATGATAGACGCGAGATGCTTTAATCAACGTTTTACTAGGAACACACCCATAATGGAGACAATCACCACCAAGCCGGGGCTCTCGTTCAATAAGCACTGTTTTGGCTCCAAACTGTGCAGCTCCAGCAGCCACAGTCAATCCCGCCGACCCACCACCAATAATACCGATGTCATAGTCGAATTGGTTCATGTATTTTGTCTCCAACGGTGAACGGGTGCGAGAAAAAAGAGAGCACTCCTTTTCCGCCTCCCGATATCCGTTCATCCTGAAATCTTGTTCATGAGATACCATTACCACGTCGTATTTCACGCACAAGGCACGAGTATTCTGTGGCTCCACATCACACCTTCCTACCTGCCTAACGTACTTTAGGTTCTATGTCATGGAAGATGAAGGTTTTGCACAAAAAAACGAACAAGAAACAAAAGTCACGGATTTTCATGGAGACACACAGACGATACGTCTGCGCAAGAAATGAAGAGTCAAAAAAAGAGGAGAAGCACGATTGACTCCCCCTCTCTTTCGAAGAGTCTCACGCTATGTTCGTCTATTTCCGTAATCCGTAGTAGGCAACGGGAATAATGACGAGAGAAAACAGCGTGGATGCGACGAGGCCAAAAATCAACGCCCAAGCCAATCCCGAAAAAATCGGGTCAAGAGTAATCGGCCAGGCCCCAAGGGCAGTTGTTAAGGCGGTCAACACAATCGGCCGCAATCGAATCGCCCCGCTACGAAGAACAGCTTCCTTCAGCGCAAGACCGTGCGCCATGGCATCATCAACGAAATTGATGAGCACAAGCGAATTTCTGATGACGATTCCACCTAAAGCAATCATACCGATCATGCTTGTTGCCGTAAAAAAAATGGGGTCGGCAAACCCATCGATGGAACCGGCAAAAAAGAGATTCAGCAACCAAAATCCAGGAAGAATCCCGATGAGGGTCAGCGGAATAGCTGTCATGAGCAACAACGGCATGAAAAACGATGCCGTTTCGATCACGAGGAGAATATAAATTCCTCCCATTGCTGCGCCAAAAGCAATCCCAAGATCGCGAAACACATCAAGTGTTATCTTCCATTCGCCTTCACCAGCCCATTCAACACGTATATCGTCCGGAAGAGGATCCGCCGCAAGCGTGGCCTGCATATCAAGAATGGCCTCACCAGGAGCCCGACCGGCCATTTCACCGAATACATAGACCACTCTTCGCATATTTTTATGCAAGATGGGCTGGTCTTCTGCATGTTTGGAAAACTTTCCCAATTCGGCGAGAGGAACAATCTGACCATCATCCGTGTTGATGGGAAGACGAGAGATATCTGCAGCCGATGTGCGCTTTGACAACGGGAGAATCACTTTGACAGACAACGGTACACGCTCATCGCGTTCATGGACCGTTGCAGGAATTTCTCCTCCCACAGCCATCTTGAGCGCCGCAGTAATATCTTTTGCATCAACACCATGAAGTGCCGCTTTTTCACGATCAAGGAGAAAATCAATACGCTCCGTTGGCGCCTGCATCGAATCATCAACATCGACAACAAACGGTTCGTTTTGGAATATCCCCCGTACTCTGACGGCCGCGGCCTCTAAAAGTTCGAGCGGAGTATCCGGTGCGCCGTATACTTCGGCAACAATGGTCGACACAACAGGGGGTCCGGGGGGGGATTCAACAAGTTTGAGTGCGGCTCCATACTTCTTGGCTATCCCTTCGAGGTCGCGTCGAAGCCGCAACACAATACCGTGCGACTGCATGGTACGACGATCTTTCTCAACCAAATTGACCCGAATATCGGCTTGATGCGGTGCTTTGCGGAAATAATACTGTCGCACCATACCGTTAAAATCCATTGGCGACGATGTTCCCACGTAGGAAGCATAATTTTCGACTTCCGGAACGGTCTGAAGGTATGTTTCAAAGGCGGAAACAACTCTATTGGTGGTTTCGAGCGTTGTGCCTTCAGGCATGTCGATGACAATTTGAAACTCGTTTTTATTGTCGAACGGCAGCATTTTCAGAGGGACTTGACGAGTCACCGCCAGCAAAGCCGAGCCAGCCAGGAGAAGCAGCACCAATACAACGAGGCCGTAACGAAGGAACCGAGACTCAAGAAAAGGGCCGGTAATTCGACGATAGACGGCCCCAATGAATGCCGGCTCCTTGAAAACATCGGTCGCTTCGGAAGCCGTGCCCGGTTTCGGGGCTTTGCCCTTCAGTAAAGTACACGCCAACCACGGAACAATCGTCAACGCGCACACGGTGGAAAAACTGACCGTCAACGGAACGTTTGCCGCCATCGGTGCCATATATGGCCCCATCATGCCGCTAATGAAAAAAAGAGGCAGAAACGACACGATGATCGTCAATGTCGACATTATAACCGGAGGCAGCACTTCGGCCACGGCATATTGTGTCGCGCGACGAGGCGGAAGGCGGCCAGCCAAAATATGACGCTGAATATTGTCGACATTGATAATGGGGTCGTCCACCACCAAGCCGAGCGAGAGGATAAGCGCGAACAGGGTCACGCGGTTTATGGTGTAGCCAAAAAGCATATTCACAAACAGCGCCAAGGAAAAGCTGACGGGAACCGCCACAGCAACAACAAGAGCTTCACGCCACCCCATGGTCACAGCAAGAAGCGCGATCACCGTCACCAGGGCGAACGCGAGCGAAGCCAATAGTTCTGTCACTTTGGCTTGTGCTGTCTGTCCCTGGTTGCGAATCACCGTCACATCAACATCATCCGGCAAAACGCTCGATTGAAAATCGTGCAATCGGGCAAGAATCGTATCGGCGACGGTGACGGCATTGGTCCCTTTCTTTTTGGCCAAAGCGAGTGTGACCGCCGATGCCGGGCCAGGATGGTCGGCTTGAATAGCAGCGGCAAGACGATTGGATATTCCTACACGACTATACGTCGTCGGTTCGGCTGGTCCGTCTATGATTTCTGCAATATCGGAAAGATGTATAGGACGACTGTCGTTCACCCCGACAACGATGTCTCCAACTTCGTCCGCCGACGCTAAAAAGGAATTGGCAACGACCGATAAACTTGCATTGTCAACAAAGGCATTCCCGGCACGAACGGCCATGTCCGCGCTTTCGACGGCATCAATAACCGCAGCGACGGTCAATCCATATCCAGTCAAACGATCCGGATCGATTTCGACACGCACTTCTCGCGATTGCCCTCCAATCAGATAGAGCCGGGAAATATCTTCGGTTTCACTCAAGCGTGCATACAGTTCTTCTGCCATACGACGCAGCTCGAAGCCGCTATAGCGCGTCGAGGAAAGGGTAAATGCCACAATAGGCACGTCATCAATCTCAACCGGTTTGACGAACCAATTGGAAACAATAGGTGGCACAATGTCGAGATGCATCATAATGGCATTGTGCACCTTGAGGATGGAATCCTCGCGATTTTCACCGACTTTGAAGCGTACGGTGACGACAGCCGCATCAGGGCGTGCCGCGCTGTATACGTATTCGACACCATCAATTTGCCACAGCAGGCGTTCCAGCGGAGTGACAACAAGTCGCTCGACTTCTGCCGCATTCGCTCCGGGAGCACTCACCACGACATCGGCCAACGGTACGACGATTTGAGGTTCTTCCTCTCGCGGCGTCAAGATAAGAGCCGACGTGCCAAGCCCCAGCGCCAGCAGTAAAAAAACAATGGAGAGACGCGGTTCTAAAAACGCTCGGACAATACCGGCAATAAACCCGCGAGGGTCTTCGGCATGATCGGCCATGACCTACTGTGCCTCCTTGGCCGGTTCGGCCGTCTCAGTCGTGGTCTGTGGCGATGCCGTTTGCGCTCCATCGCCTGGTGAGGCCGATTCAGGAGAGGCCGTATCGAAGAGGGCCAACTCTTCGCCCCCATTGAGTCCAGATACAATCTCAACCATATTGTCTCGTGTCTTCCCTGTACGTACAGCAACATCACGCCAGGTATCCCCTTCCTTCACGCGGACCATATCGAGCTGTCCGATACGACGTAATGCCTTGGCAGGAACAAGAACGGCGTCGCGTTTTCCCAAAGGAATAAACAACCGGCCAAACATGCCGGGATATGCTCCATCCAGAGCGGGAAGACCGACTTTTACAAGAAATGTCCGCGTTTTGGGATCAGCGAACGGGACGACCTCTTCAATAACGGCCGTGGTCTTGCCTCCACCTTCGGTATCGGCCAGTGCTTCTATTGTTACCGGAAAGCGTTCGCCGACACGGGCTTTCGCAATGAGTCCTTCCCGTACAGCAGCTTCCAACCGAAGACTTGATCCGGTCTGGAGAACAAGCAGTGCTTTCCCCGGAAAAGCAAGATCACCAGGTTCGGCAAGACGTTTCACGATTTGTGAATCTTCCGGGGCTTTCATAACGGCATAATCAAGCGATATTTTCGCATCCAACGCAGATTTTTCAGCCTGACGCACTTTGGCATCCGCCATGTCCACGCCATCTCTGGCCTGAGCAAGTGCTGCTTGTGCTTGCAGGAAATCAGAACGGGCTTTGTCGACTTCCTGCGCCGTCACCGCCCCTGACTTGACGAGTGTGCTCATACGCCCATAGTCGGCTTTGGTCTGATCATACCGAGCCTGGGCAGCGCTTATAGCTTGGGTTGCCTGGGCCTTGGCGCTTTTGGCCGAAGCAACGGCTTCTTGCGCCTGCTCAAGACGTGCATTGAGCTGTCGGCTATCCAAAATGATAAGTGGAGCTCCGGAGGTCACGGTATCTCCTGGCCGAACAAGCACATCGAGAATCGTCGCTTGTACTTGCGACTCTATACTCGTTTCCAGCTTTGGACGAACAACACCCACAGCTTCATACCATTGGGTTACCGGTGTTTTGACGGCAAATGCCACCGCTGCCGGTTCCGAATTATGCGTTTTGAAATCGGATTTTTTTTCTGGCGTAATGCGATCGGTGACAAAAGCACCACCAAACCATGCCGCAGCTACACCAACCACAATGAGAGCGATAAGAATACCGAAGAGAGATCGTTTCATGATAGTATACTGTCCCTTGCAGTGTATGTGTCATGCTTTTTGAATATAATTCCCACTTTATCATAGGTAAAATTCTTCCGGCAAGGCCGGTCTTCACAATAAAATATTATCTCGTTCATATAAAAAATCGGCCGCCGTGGGTTACACGGCGGCCGATTTTACAGCGTCTGGTTTGCCGGGAGAATTTCTCCCTCGACACGAAATATGCGATTAGGCAATACCGTATCCACTGATCTTCTTCATGTATTCGCTCATTTCTTCGGAGAGATGATTGAAGATCTGGTCGTATTTGTGTTCTTTGCCGTCATAGATCTTCTCGGCAACTTTACCGGCTTTGAGATACACTTGTTCAAATTCTTCCGGGGTCAGACCGGAGAGTTCCATGGCGTCTTCTTTCGTGATCTTGCCGGTGTGGGCGAACACCGAACCCATGACACCCATCATTTTCTGGACATTTTCTTTGGCCATCTCGGACTCCTTTTTGCGTGTTAGCGAACGGGCGAATTGCCTTGTACTTTATTTCACATCTCTCTTGCAACCCCGTGGGTCCAATTCCCTCCAATTAAAGGAGGTTATCCTCTCATAAGGAGTTGAATACGAGCAAGGGATTCCATTTCTTCCGTAAGGCCCAGGGCTTCAATAAGTGACGTTCCCCAGCAGACCAATCCATGGCGGCGTAAAAACACCGCTCGTGTTCGTGTTGCCGCATCACCAGCCGCATCAGCCAACTCTTGCGTTCCCGGTGTAATCGCTGGAACTTGCGTAAGCATATTACGAAAAACATCTGCTTCGTAAAGAGGAGGAGACAACAGTGGCGACGCTGTTTGCAAGAGTGACAACGATAAAAGATGCGGCGGATGACAATGCACGATGGCATGTGCCTCCGGTTGCCGACGATATATTTCAAGATGTAAGCCGGTTTCCGTCGATGCCTTCGCCGTTCCACCAATCACGTTTCCTGAATCGATATCCAGTGCAACAAGATCGGAAGGCTTTAAATGGCCTTTGGCACAACCCGAGGCCGTAATGATACAGGTATTGGCCTGACGCAAACTCAAATTCCCGTTAAAGCCGGCTACCAAACCACGTTGCCAAGCCAATCGGCCGGCTTCAATAAGTGCATTGCCGTCGTTTGGCGCAATCCCCGCCGCAAACGCTTGTTCACGATTTCTGTCACGAATGCACTTGATGTCGATAACGGGTGTCCCATCAATAGCTTCCAGGTTCGAGACGGTAAGGCGTCCACCATCAAGCCCCAACACGGCAACGCGATGAATACCTATGGGATTTGGTCTATCGGGAGAACGCGTGGAGAAGACACCTCGTTTTTCTCGCGAAGCGTCACCCCGAGGATGCACGGCCAGTACATTCCGATCCGCCTGATGAAGCCACGTTAAAACGATAATCTCAGTCCCCGGTTGCACCCCGTCAAGCCCCGCCAGGTAAGGCGTCTTGAGTTCGATAGTCGCCATCGGAGCGCCTTCAAATTCATTTTTCGGAGCAACCGCTACATCTTTGAGGCTGGATCGGACCACACCTATAGCAGAGACATCCATACCTTCTCCCCTTCTTGCCACTTTGTGCGCATATCGTCGTCTCTCTATGCCGGCGGGGTCACATCGCCGACAACATAACTCATTGCTATCGAGAGGCTACCCGATGATGGTAACGCATTTTTCGCGATGACCCAAGATAAATACCGGCTAACGCAAGCAATACACCGATTCCTTCGGTTGGCCCCAGTGTCTTGTCGAAAAAAAACAAATCCCAGATGTAGGCAAACGTTGGTTGCAGTAAGAGCACCAATCCTGCCGTCGCCGCAGGGACACGGGTCAACCCTTGCGAAATGAGGAACCATCCCACAACATGACACGCCAACGCATAACACAAAATCATCGCGAGTGTGAACAAAGACGGGATAGCAAACGAGGTGCCTGACACGAAACTGTAGAGAGCCAGAATTATTGCAGTCGACACGCTGACCATGGTCATGACGATCACAATCGCCTGACTGCCCGCCCTGGCGAGTACAAGTTTAAACGTGGCAATAAAGCAGGCATATAAAAAAGCTCCAACAAGTGCCAGCGTTATACCAAGCGCTTGGTTTGCTCGTGTTTCCGCGTCCATCCCGACAATGGCATACAACCCGAACAACGCGAGGATCATCCCCCAATAAAACCGGCCAGCGGGAAACTCGCGAAATAACGCCATCGCGAGAAATGCAAGAAAAAAAACTTGGAAATTGACAAGCATTGTGGCCATGCCGGGACCGACAATATGAATCGAGGCATGCCAAAATGTCAGGTCAGCGCCAAAAAATAATGATGCTACAATAGCCAGCGGCCACACCGCACCGATCACGGACGTGGAAACAGGTCGCCAGGATAAATACGCAACGAAGATGAGCGCGCCAAATACGTTTCGATACATTGCCGCCATTTCTGGCGCAAGACCGGCCAATTTTACAAAAACCGGTGAGAAACTAATAAGAAACGCTCCGATAATGAGCTGGAGCATAAAATTATGTTACCGAAAATGGTCGAAGCCTTTTTCATCAAAGGGCTTCGCGTTCACAAGAAGTCCTGGGGTCTCGGTGACCCGTCCAATACGAAGGACACCAGGGACGGCTTGCATCACTGTCTCAAAAGCAGACTCGTTGACTGCGCCAAGGAGTGCGTAGTCTTCGCCTCCAGACACAGCCAATCGAACAGGATTCATTTTATACCGCGTGGCAATGTCAATCATTTCGGGATTGAACATCGTACTGTTCAGGACAAGCTCCGCGCCACAATTGGGGCCGGTCAGCCGTGGTAAATCTTGTGCCAGTCCATCAGAGACGTCCATCAGCCCCGTCATTCCGTCGATACCAGCTAATATCGGGCCACTGTCCATGTGCAATGTCGGCCGAAGATGTGCGGCAGTTGCTTTGGGCCAGCGAGGAATAGCATCTTCATCCATATCTTCAAGGACACCGAGACCAGCCGCAGCCAGTCCGAGTTCGCCAATAACAAACAGGATATCGCCGGGTTGTACCTTCCCCCGCTCAAGAAACCGTCCTGACTCCCCTGATTCACCCCAAATTGTGACAGACAATCCAATACCACACGATCTGTTGAGATCACCACCGACCAGCGGCAGATCATTCGCAGACGCCAATTCAGCCATGCCGGCCATAACGCGATCCCAGAAGGTCACTGGGGTATTCCGTGGGGCCGTTATTGCCAGCGTAAAACCGAGAGGACGAGCCCCCATAGCTGCCATATCGCTTAAATTGACGGCCAACGCCTTGTATCCGATGTCCTCGGGTCGAAAATAGCTCCGTCGAAAATGGACATCCTCCATAAACAGGTCCGTCGAGACACACAGCGTACCCGGAGATGTGATAACGGCAGCGTCATCGCCTCGGCCAAGCAAGATATGCTTGTGTCGATTTGGGAAATACTTATCTATAATATTCAGAAATTCCGTCTCGGATGTGATACGCTCCTTCGACATGATCGAGATTGCTCCTTGAGGGGAATGGGGGTGACAAACGCCGAGCCGACGTTTTTACATGAATCTGGAAGCCAGATGGTGCAAGGCCGTCGGGACGTCTCTGGCCAGTATATCTGGCACACCGGCGGCGGAATCAAAAACACGACATGGGCCTTCATGTTTATGGAGATGGAGCCCGGCTTTTCTTGCCTGATCGGCTCCGTGCCCGGTCAAGACAAGAATCGACAAGGCGAGGTCGCAATTTTGGGCAAACACGACATCACTCAATTTATCTCCAATCATGATCGTTTCATGGGGATCAAGACCATAATCGCTGACAAGCTTCTCCCATAACCCGGTATTCGGTTTACGACAATGACACATCGCATCGGGATGATGTCTGCAATATACACTGTCTGTAATTTCGACACCCTGAGCGGCCAACAGCGATGCCATTCGGGCGTTGACGGCGATACACGCCGACTCTTTAAAATATCTTCGCCCTATACCTGACTGGTTGGAGACAACAAAAAGCCGCACCCCACGCTGACACATGCGAGCTAACGCCACAGTAACGCCGGGTAATAATTCGACTCCGTCGGGATCACACAGGTAGTGTTTATCCCTAATAATGGTGCCGTCCCGATCAAGGAGAATATTCTTGAATAATTTTCCCATTCTGCAAACCGCCGTCAGGGTCTTGAACATCTCACGTAGCCCTGGCATAAAGATTCAACTATCCTCGTTTTTCGTCAAGCACTTGACGTGAAGACAAGGAAACAACGAACACAATTCCATAAAAAACTTAGAACAACGGGGATACCATGCGTTACTTTCTTGTCTTGATACTCCTTTTTGCGTCAGTCTCTTGTTCCACCTATCAAAAAGGGAATGAAGCTCTTTACGCTAAAGATTACCAAAGCTCCATCGCAGACTTTGAAAAAGCCCTGGCGGAAAATCCAAACGACCTCGTTGTTAAACGGAAACTCGGTTACGCTTTCTACAAAAATAAAGAGTATGATAAAGCTGTCAAAATTTTTGACGAAGTTATCGGGGTGAAACATAACGATCCCGATTCGACTTTTTTCCTGGGGCTATCGCTTATCGGGGCGGGAGAACGCGTCGAAGGCTTCAAAGTACTTTTAGATTTCAAAGACGGTCCAATGTATGAACTGAAACAGGCCGTTGTATACGAAGCTGGCGTGCTGCAACACCAAGACCTGCCCATCGACATCATTCTGACACGTATGGAGCAGGCCCGCGACACAGGGTACTGCATGTTTCTGCAAAATGCCGAGGCCGGACCAGGTTCAACCAATGAGACGGGCTTCAGTCGGCTCTACCTGCCACTCTACAACCCTGCCGCCTGCGAGGGCGGTCCCTTCTAGGGTATAGACGGCGGCAATTTGTCCCGGGGTGGGTCGAGTCACGGGTTCTTCGAAAGTGAGCGAAAGCCGTCCATCGGCCCACACAACCGATGCCGGTCGAGGCTTTTGGCGGTAGCAAGTCTGCGCGGCAACACGTTGAGGCCAATGCGCGGGGTCGACAAGCAAGTTTACATCAACGGCGTGGCACGTAGTTGCCTGCAATTGTGACTTGATACCGACAACAAGACGATTACGCGCAATATCTTTCCCAAGCACATATAAGGGCTCACTATAGGCCACTCCCAAGCCCTTGCGTTGGCCGATTGTATGTCGCCACAACCCTTGATGTTTGCCAAGTATTGTTCCATCGGACAACACAATGTCGCCAGGACCGCTTAACCGGACCTTCCGTTTTGTGAGAAATGCGCGGTAATCATCGCCTGGGACAAAACAAATCTCACGACTTTCCGCCGCAACGGGCGGCACAAGCCCCATTGTATCCAGTTCGGGCCCGACATTGACCTTGTGCCAATCAGCCAAAGGAAAAACCGCCCTGGCCAGCCGTTCCGGTGGAACCAAAGTCAGAAAGTAACTCTGCTCTTTTTTTTCGTCATCTCCTCGCTGGAGAACAGTCCCCCATTGCGTGTGCAGGGCAAGACGAGCGTAATGGCCGGTGACCAAACGTTCTGCACCAAGCGATGCCGCCACATCCATGAGAAGACCGAATTTCATCGTACGATTACACAGCGCACACGGATTCGGTGTTTGGCCAGCAGCATACGACGTCGTAAATGGTTGGACGACATTACGTTCAAACTCGCGGCTCAAATCAACCGCATGAAACGGAATGCCACGCTGTGCACATTGAAGAGACAATGCGTCGGCCGTCTGACGCAACGACGCATTCGGCGGCTGAAAAAAAGCATGAACAGCGATAACCGAGGCATAGTGGCGTTGAGCCAGGACCAAAGCAAGCAGGCTGTCTCGCCCGCCACTGACCGCGACGGCAACAGGAACATTTGATGTATCAGAAATGATGTCGTATGAAGGCGTCATGAGCGGAACCTAGCAGCAACCCCCAGGCTCCGACAACCGGTGTTTCGGTGAAAGTCTGACAGGAAACACCTCAAAGATCATCAAGGTGTCATACATTATAACGAAACGCGACGATTTTTGACCGTCGCGTTTCGCAGAAATCTCTCGTCATTATTCGTTATGCGAGACGAGCCAGACGGTAACTTGCGATATCTTCAATGGTCAAAACAGGCATGTCATGCTGCCGAGCAAACAGTACAATCTCGGGCAAACGTGCCATGGTACCGTCGGGGTTGGTCAATTCGCATAACACACCAAACGGCGGTAACTCAGCCAAACGCATCAGGTCAACCGTCGCTTCCGTATGTCCGCGACGTTCAAGCACCCCGCCGGGTGTCGCACGCAAGGGGAAAACATGGCCGGGATGGCTCAGGTCTTCGGGCTTGGCATCGTCAGCAATAGCCGCTTTAATGGTCGTCACCCGATCTGCCGCAGAAACGCCCGTCGTCACACCTTGAGCAGCTTCAATGGACACGGTGAACGCGGTCTGGTAGCGGCTCGAATTGTTATCCACCATCATGGGAAGTTCCAATCGACGAACCCGATCCGGAGGAAGACACAAGCACACAATACCGCTGCACTCACGAATAAGTACAGCCATTTGCTCTTCGGTCAATGACGATGCCGCAAAAATGAGGTCACCTTCGTTTTCACGATCTTCGTCATCGGTCACAATGACACCACGACCGGCTTGCAAGGCAGCAAGAGCTTTTTCTACACGTTGTTCGGGAGTTCCGAACTCTTCGGACAGAGACGAAAAGATGGAGAAGGGCTGATTCATGGTAATGGCTCCTTATGCCGTATAAAAGTACCAGAATCAGGGCGCAGGAACGGATAGCCGGTACACGGAAAACCGGCAATCGTATTCTCTTTCATCCGGACTGTAACCGTCGGCTCCGGCTTTGCACCGGATCTGCTGACCTTTTGTCGACAACAACAAAAGCGCTCGCGGGCTCTCCGCCCCGGCCCTGCCGGTTGCGGAATACCGCCGGTGGGGAGTTCCACCCCGCCCTGAGAATGAACGGCTTTGCTACCCGGCGATACCAGCCTTGTCAATGCGTAATTCGACGTCAAAACACAATGCTGCGATATCGTAGTCTTACTCTGAATGAACGTTTTTCACGATTCACAATCGTGTCGTGATTACGCAAATTTATTCCCTTCTTTTTTCAGCACGTAACTTCAAAAACAAGCGCTCGAAGGAGATCCCATAACGTTTTGCGTGACTCCCGCACGTATTCATTCGCGTGATTTTGCTCTCTTTTGCGCATTCTATCTTGATAAGAACCATTGAATTAGCCTATTGTACTATATACATTTTCTACGTTGTATTTTGGGCATACGGGAGTCAATATGGCCTATGTCGAACTACTTGGTCCGCTTCTTCTCATTGGTTTATGCATTTATGTATACATCAAACTGCGCCGGTTTCTTAAACCTCTTCAGCCCTCGGTATCGGAGCATCACTCACCGAGTATTGCGGACACCATCATTTTTTATACCTTTTTGACAATCGGTTTGCTCGTTACCGCGGGAGGAATTGGCCTCTTTGCGTATCAATCATATATGATGACAACCCAAGGAGTAATTGTAGAACTCAAGCTCTATACACTTTTTCCTGAAAAACTAACCAACTTTTCCACCAGCCCTGTTTTGACAACCCTTATCGATACGGCATTGAACATCCCGGTGAGCATTGTATGTATTGCACTAGGGGTTTCATTAGTATATCTTACGTGGTTATCAAGACGAAAAACTAACGATTCTTAATTTGCCAACAAATAAGGAGCCCCAAATGAAACAACTTATACTGATCGGAATGCTTCTCCTCGCCGGCTTTCTTCAAGGTTGTGCAGATCCGTATTATGAACCGGAACCAGCTCCCACTCCTCCCCCGTATAGTGGCGGCGGTGGTGGCGGCATTCAAGGTAATCCCAGAACTCCAGGTTGCGCCCAGCAAGCTAATCGCATGGGTTTGGTTGGCCCCGAAAGACAACGTTTCATCGAGCAGTGTGTCCATCGCTAGTCGATTTCCCGTAAGGGATTCCGACACGCTCGACTCTCGAGAAACGTTCGCGCCAGAGCGCTCTTTGTACTATAGCGACTTGCGCCATATAACTGTCATTAACCAGAAAACTCACTCTAAGGAGGCGCGTCCATGGACGTTTTGATGTTATCACGGCTCCAATTTGCCGTGGCCACGTTTTTCCACTTTATTTTTGTTCCACTGACGCTTGGGTTGTCCGTGCTGCTTGCCATCATGGAAACGCGATACGTTATGACCGGTGATGAAACCTACAAACGCATGGCAAAATTTTGGGGGAAACTCTTCCTTATCAACTTTGCGCTCGGGGTTGTCACCGGTATCACGCTGGAATTTCAATTCGGAACCAACTGGTCACGATATTCAGAGTACGTCGGCGATATATTTGGTTCTTTGCTGGCTATCGAAGCCACGGCTGCCTTTTTTCTTGAATCGACATTCATTGCCGTCTGGGTTTTCGGCTGGGAACGTCTTTCGGCAAAAATGCACTGTGTCGCCATCTGGCTTGTTGCCATCGCCTCGAACCTGTCAGCTGTCTGGATCATTCTCGCCAACGGGTTCATGCAACATCCTGTTGGATATGTCATTCGAAACGGTCGTGCCGAGCTGGCGGACTTCATGGAAGTCGTGACCAATATCTTTGCCTGGAATCAATTTTTACACACCATTTTCGGAGCCTACCTGCTGGCAGGCTTTTTTGTTATGGGCATTTCTGCATGGCACCTGCTGCGTAAGCAAAATATCGATTTCTTCACCAAATCTTTTCGAATCGGTATGTGGTTCGGTCTCATTTTCTCCATCCTCGTTGCGGTCCAAGGCCATCACCACGGCAACGAAGTCGCTCAAATTCAGCCAGCGAAGCTCGCTGCCATGGAATCGCATTGGGAAACGCAGACGTATGCCCCCATGTACCTTCTTGTCATGCCTGACGAAGAAAATGAAACCAATAGCATACAGCTCCTCGGCATCCCCGGCATGTTGAGCATACTGGCCTACAACAACCCCGCCGCTGAAGTTAAAGGCCTCAAAGACTTCCCCAAAGAAGATCGCCCCCCTGTATTGCTGACATTCCTGTCGTTCCGCCTCATGGTTGGCTTGGGAACGCTCTTCCCACTCCTCGGTATCTGGGCGTTCATCAAGCGTAAAAAATTGATGGAAAACCCGTTGCTGTTACGCGTGATGATGTATGCCATCCCACTTCCTTATCTTGCCTTAGAAGCTGGTTGGGCTTTGGCTGAAATCGGCCGCCAGCCGTGGATTGTGTATGGCTTGATGCGTACGAGCGATGCTGTCTCACCGATTGATCCGTCACAGGTCACCATGACTCTGATTGCCTTTATCCTTGTGTATGGCTTGCTTGGCGCGCTCGATATTTTCCTGCTTGCCAAATATGCCAAGAAAGGTCCTGAAGAGGCCAAAGCCTAAGCGGTAGGCCTGTCCGCAGGGTGTATCCGGAGACGTTTCACAACTGAACCGGATTTTGATGACAACGTCCCTAACGATTACGGGAGAGAGAATACTATGCTTGAATCAACTTGGTTCTTCCTTTGGGGTCTTTTATGGGCCGTCTACTTTATGCTTGACGGCTTTGATCTCGGTGCGGGCACCCTCATGCCCTTCATGGCCAAAAATGAAACGGAAAAACGGATGATGTACAACTCTGTCGGCCCATTCTGGGACGGCAATGAAGTATGGCTCATCGCCGCCGGTGGCGTGACGTTTGCTGCATTTCCTAAAACGTATGCGGTGTTGTTCAGTGGGTTGTACTCTGCATTGATGCTGCTGCTATTTGCGTTGATTTTGCGCGGGGTCTCATTTGAATTTCGCAGCAAAATTGAAAGCAAAACGTGGAAAGGCTTTTTCGATCTCCTGCAGTTTCTTGGCAGCTTTTTGCCGGCACTGCTTCTTGGTGTGGCCTTTGCCAACATTTTCATGGGCATCGCCATTGACGCCAACGGCGTTAACCAGGAAGGCCTTTTCCACCTGCTGAATCCTTATGGTCTCGCCGGTGGCGTCTTCTTCGTCGTCATGTTCGCACTGCACGGCGCATTATGGATCGGCATCAAAACACAGGGCGATATCAAATTACGCGCTGTCCGTTTTGCCGTTGGACTGTGGCCTGTGTTGGCCTGCTTGACGGCTCTGTTTCTTGCCATGTCGGCTGGATTTACCGAGCTGTTTCAAAATTATATCGACATGCCCGTCCTCTTCCTTGTCCTGCTTGTCCCTGTCGGAGGTCTTATCATGATCAGACATTTCCTGGGACAAATCAACATGCTCAAGGCCTGGATATCCTCCGCCGTGTTTATCGTCGGTGTGACATTCTTCGGCATTATCGGTCTCTATCCGAAACTGCTGCCGTCCACCCTCGATCCGGCATACAGCATGACGATCACCAATTCGTCATCCTCGACGCTGACCCTGCAAATCATGCTTGGTGTCGCGCTGGTGTTCGTTCCTATCGTCATTCTGTACCAATTCTGGGCGTACCGCACGTTCGGCCACGTATTGGAACAAAAAGACCTGGATCACGACGAAGCTTACTAACCCAAACGCGGCCGTCCGACTTTCGGACGGCCGCGTTGTTTGCATGGAGACAACCATGTTGCACACGGTCCAAACGGCTTTACGCCGTGTTACCAGCCTGAGCTGCCTGTTGCTTATGACCACATTGGCCGTTGGCTGTGTGGCTTCCTCCAAGACGCCTTTAAACGAGCAAAACATGGGAAAGGTCGATCCCGGAGGAACACTCATGTACGCCCGGGAATGGATGAGCGTACGTGAAAGCGCATCCAATAGCGCCGCCGTGATCGCTAAAACCGCTCCTGGTGATGCGGTGGTGAACCTTGGAAAACAACAAGGCGGCTGGACCTATGTGCGTCCCATGAATACAAGTCTCAAAGGATGGATGCCTACGAAAAGCCTCTCGGCTTCAAAAGACGTGACGAAGAAGACAGAAAGCATGACCGGCACGGCAAAGCCGAAGCCAGCTCCAGCCCCGGCTTCATCCGGATCCCAATCCAGCACGTCGACAGAACAGACAAAGGCGAGTACGCCAGAGGCGTCTGCAAGCCAATCAACGAACGAAGCCACCGAATCGGCAGTGTCTTCAACTCCAGAACCCACGCCTTCTTCAAAAACTCAATCGAGTGTGTTGTCACCAGACGAAGCCCAGGCTGCAACGAAAGCCCCTACTTCGTCACCAACGCCCTCGACGACTGCACGGCCTCCTGTAAAACCTGAGGCATTTGATCCCTTCTAAACATTCCGATTCCATTTCATCACACATGACAACGGCCGGTATCTTGAAGACACCGGCCGTTGTCTTTATTTCATTTGGATGAGGACGTTGGCGTATCGTTCTCCGGTGGAGAATCGATTGAATCTTGCGGAGTTTCCTTGTCCGGAAGATCAGGATCAGCTTCTTCGGCTGTTGTTTCTGGAGCTTTTCTCGACGCTATCGTCTCCAACTGTTTCCGAAAGCGCGCCTCGGAATAGGCATCCATGGATTCGCTCGACGTATCATCGACCATAAGTTCAACCCTGGTCCAAACTTGTAATTTCACAGCAACACCGAGTTGCTCTTTCACGGCTTTTTCAACTTTCGCAACGTCTTCTGATGAGAATCCTCGCGGTCCTACAACTTCGGCTCGTGCGACGAAACCATCACCGTTTTGGATGACATCAACGTTGTCAGCAAAAAAACCTTTTATCGTTTGAACGTGCTTGATCACCGCTTCTTTGACAGGAATTGCGTCTTCAGGTTGCGGTCCAAAATGAGCTTTCCCGAAAAGAACTCGACCTGTTGATGTTATCGACCCCGCAACGACATCACGAACAAGCAGGCGTATCGATGGATCCTTCCCGAGCGCTGTATTAAGCAGCTCTTCCAATTTTTTGATTTCCAACGCAACAAGCTGCCGTGGACTTTGCAACGTTGCCAAAATGACATCGTCCCCGGACAACTCCGTTAAATTGACATCGACAAGAAAGTACTGTGGCTTACCATCAAAATATTCACGCAATGTCTGCTCTGCGATACTCAATGTCCGTGCCCGCCAATCAAGTTCTTCTGTATAAAACTTTCCATCGAGCGTCGGATCGATATCCGTAACGAGAGAACCCGTTGGGGCAATATCCTTTGCCAAACTGCAACGCGTCACAAGACGTACGGGACGTTGCAACCGATCTTGTAATTTATTTTCCAGTATGCGGACATCACGCGGGGTAAAAATTCTCGACGTACGAAACATCGCAATAATGTGAATCTCATCCCCAACGTCTTTAAAGCGCATGGAAGTAAATGAGGCGTTTGGGTTGGGTTTCATCGCGTCGGTTAAAACATTATTAATGGCAAGTTCCTCGGTACGCGCCTGCAAAACCTGAATAAGCGCGTTGGTCAAGAAAAATGCGACAACAAGAAAACATACAACTGCAAAGATTAATCGTTGAACAAGCAAGGTCTTATGCCGTTGTTGCTCAAATTGTCCCATTCCGCACATGAGGAATGTCAGCGATGAAACAAGAAGTATAGCCAGAAAATTCGCAAAAAAGAGCAAAAAAGCGCCAATGGCACCATCGTACGAGCCAAGTGCAAGACAAAGCCCGGATGTTGCCAGCGGCGGTACAATAGCTGTCGATATCGCGACACCGGGGAGGGCTGGACTGATCCGGGCATCTACGACGGCGAGTGTTCCGGCCAAACCAGCAAAAACCGCAACAAGTAAATCAAGTAAAGTCGGCTCGGTACGAGCTATCATTTCCGGTGTAATACCAGTCATAATAGGCAATAGACCGAACAAATAACCAAAAGCAATGGCAAGGAGCACCCCGCCGACTTCAGCTTTGATCGCACGCCCAAGCAGCTGGGGGTTCCCTCGAATCATGCCCATCGCCATGCCGAAAATAGGCGTCATGAGCGGAGAAACAAGCATGGCTCCAATGACAACGGCGACACTATTGGCAACAAGCCCAAGACTGGCAATAAGCGCTGCCGCAGAAATCAGAGCATAATACCCCATTTCAGGGGTCGAACCTTGAAAGATATCGTCGTAAATGAATTCAAATCGTTCCGGTGTGACGCGAAATCGCCGAATCAACCCTTGGAGAGGACTGTTTGCAAGACGCAACGTGGTATCGTGTTTGTTTTCCGGACCAGGATCTGTAGGTGTCATGGGCGGCTCCTTCCATCATTGAATTTGGCCGCCCGAATCATTGCACTTCGTTGCGGCTGTTTAAAAATAGCCGAGATGACGCAATTGTTCCATAATTTCTTCTTTTTCTGGCGCTCGACCAGCACGCTCACGAGCTTGATCACCGGATTTCACCGTACAGTGTACACAACTGAGCGAGGCATATCCTTCATCGTACAACGAACAATATGGTAAGTTGAACGCGTGGATATAATCCCAAATATCATCGACGGTAAAATGGAGGATAGGATGGATTCGGTCATGTGGAGGGTCGATTCGCGGAGAAATCGGTTCTTCAGATGCTCGTGCTGGATGTTCATCCCAACGAATGGCCGACATCAGCCCGGTTATGTCTAAATCGACGATCGCACGATTCAACGGCCCCACTTTGAGCGCTTGGCAACACTCCGCTCGATCAGCCGCAATATCTATGTTCAGAGCGGCTTCCGGGTTGCCGATAATACGTAAATCCAATCCCCAATCTGTTGCCAGAGCATCCCGAAAAGCCATGGTTTCCGGAAATTTAACGGTTGTGTCGATAGAAAGAACCGGAACATTGACACGGCCATGCCCGACAGTCTGTAACAAGTGCAGCATGACGAGCGAGTCCTTGCCCCCGGAAAAGGTAGCAAACAGCCCCTCACCGTAAGTTTCAACAGCATATTCCACAATGCTGAGACTCTCTTCTATTTTCTCCATAAGTTGCATGTCGTACTCCTGAGCGACCTTTCAAATACGTCTCAACACTCTACGAAAGTGGCTTGTCTTTCAATATGCTATCGAGGTGCGATTTCACTTTGGTAAAAACCTTCGGATCTTGCTCAACCAGATTGGTGGTTTCGCCAGGATCGGTCTTGAGATTGTAGAGCTCGCACGTGTCGTTTGCAAGGGTGCAATACAGTTTATAATCGGCTTCAAGAAGCGCGATCGATTTTGACCTGCAATCGAATCAGTTATTGATGAGAGAAAAATTCATCGACAATTTCGGTCCGGTATCCTCTCCAGCCATTATTGTTGAAAGAAACGATTGACCATCCATCCATTGCGGTGTGAACTGCCCGAGAATATTGAGAATGGTCGATGCAATATCCACATGACTTACGGTCTGGTGCACTCGCTGAAGAATGGTCTGATTCGGAAATTTGATAAGAAGCGGAACATGGATAAGTTCCTGATAAAGATACGGACCACCATGCATGATAAAGCCTCGTCCAAAGGATTCTCCATGATCCGCTGACACAACGAACAAACTGTCATCGAACAGTCCGTCGGCTTTCAACCTGGTGACAAAATCTGTCTTGATTATTCGCGCAGTTCAGTGCGAACCTCCTCAAAGGCTCACCCTCGCTTTGAGAGAACACGTTGCAAGAAAAACCCCGCACAACCAAGGTCTCTCGGGAGTGCGGGTTCAGTCGAATCGGCTTCAATATTTATACGATCATCACGATGCGGGTTTCCCCTTGAGCGCTCGTTGGATTTCACCCTTCATGGCAGCATAGATTTCTTTTTCCTTGTCAGCCAAGTCGGTTGTTTCTCCAGGATCGGTGTCAAGATTATAGAGTTCACACTTGTCATAAGCCAGGTAACAAATCATCTTGTACTTATCCTGAACAACGGCAATGGTCTTGGACATGAAATCGAACCAGTTGTCGATGAGAGAAAAATTCATCGACAATTTCGGACCGACAGGAACGTCTCCCCCGCGCAACGCTGCGGAGAAAGACCGCCCTTCCATCCAATCCGGAGTCGAAACCCCAAGAAGATCGAGGAGAGTGGGAGCAAGATCGACATGACTCACGGCCGACGCGACTCGTTTTCCCTCCGTCTGTCCGGGCATCTTCACGATAAGCGGCACATGAATGAGCTCCTGATACAGGTACGGTCCTCCATGCATGAGAAAACCGCGTTCAAATGATTCACCATGGTCGGCCGAAACCATCAGCACGGTGTCATCGAGCAGTCCATCATGTTCAACGTCGTCGAGAAATTGCCCAAAGACATCGTCCACAAATCGCAAATGTTCATCATAACGCAATTCGAGCTTATCAATAAATGGCTGAAATTCTCGGCCATAGGTGCTCTGTGGAAACATGACCGTATCAACTTCGTTAAAGGCCTCCAAAGTATCAAGCACCCCATGTTCCGGCAAAAAGGTATAGAGAAATTCTTTATCCGGTAAGTAAGGCGCATGCGGTGGCATAACGTGTACCCAAAGAAAAAACGGCGATTTGAGTCGTTTCATGACATCGCGGGCCATGGCAAAATTGCTCCGTGGATCAGAGAATTCGTGAAAACGATCCATCGTTGCCAACGGAGAAAGCCCGAGCACAGAATCGGCCAAGGGGGATTCTTCAGCTAAATCATGTAACCATACCGTGGAAAATTCGAGTTCCTGGGCAATGTCTCGCAAAAGCATTAAAAATGCTGACGGAGGTTCGAACTCGACCACCTCATCGAACCCGTTGATTTGAACTTGAGACGGCATAAACAAATGATTCGCAACAATCGCCGCGGTATTATAACCGAGCAGACGTAAGGCTTGCGCAATATTTTCGTCTTTATCCATGCCGCGAAAAATCGAGTATCCCACGCCATTGACATTGTGCGTAAAGGGGTGCTTTCCTGTCAGGAGACTGGAAAGACTGGGGACGGTCCAGTTACAACTGGAATACATATTATCAAAAACATATGCCGATTGACCGAGTCGATCTAAATGGGGCGTTGTTTTCAACGAATACCCATAGAGCGACATTTCCGATGCTCGTAACGCATCAAAGGTCACGAGAACGATATTCGGGCGATGAGTCGACGCGGCTTCATTGTTTTGGACGACTCCCGGTAAAACCGACGTCTGGGAACGTTCATAACTCACATATCCGACATGACTGACAACGGCCAACACGCTGACAATGGCCATCGCACGGGTGAGCTTCCAGGAGGATTCCGCAAAGCGGGTGAGTGCATCGGAAAATCCTGTTTTAAACAAAAAAAACAGACAATACGCGACGATACATACCGCCATCACCACCAAAAAGCCGGTTTCAACCGGTCCGGCCCATGAAATGTCTGTCAATCGAAAAGTCTTTTCCACCCAACGAATGCCATAATGAAAGACATTCGTGGCGAGAAACAAGCCCCCACCTCCCGCATTGGCAGCAAATACGGATCGAAAATACGCTTTGGATGATATCAAGCGAAAAGGCAGGCACACCACTGCGACGGCTGTCGCCATAACAAGCGCCAACAGCGTGAATACAAGAACCATGAACGCACAGTCCAGCCCTACCTGAAGAAGAGAACCGGCATCAAGCAAAGACTGGAGACGATACAACAAATCCAGAGGCAACAGTACGAGAACAAAATTAAAGAGCCACCAGGCAAAGGAAAACCGACCGAGTTCCCATGCCGTTTGCGGAGTACGTCCTGTCGTGAAGCGGTGCATACAATCCTTTAGCCAAGATAATCTTTGATAAGCGGAGCGATATCGATAGCCCGAGGCCGTCCAAGTCCGGCTTCGGATACGGCACACACTCCTGGCACATGCTCTTTACTCAAACAGTGATCTCCGCTCCAGTTGCGCGTGTTATCCTCTACATCAGGCCCCCCTGGGGCCTCGCCCAGTGCGGTCTGCCAAGAGGCACGATAGCCCGGAGTAAATCCGATCACAAGGTCTGGCCCCCCCGACGAGGACTCGACAGAAGTCACCGAATCAATGACGGCATGCTCCCCGTCTTTCCAGGCAAGAAGACTCGTTTTCACATCGGCAAGAACCGAGGCTGCTTGCCCTTTCTCCACAATTCCCTTCTTCTCGCGACCGGCAAGATTGAGACTCATGCTATTTAAACCATACGCGAACGCCTGGGTGCGAGAAAAGTCGACATGCTCAAACAACTCGGCCGATGTGGTCTTGCCCTCTTCAAACCGCATAAAGCCCGCGCGCGCAAGGTAACTGTTCACATGTGCAGCCCGACGGAAGCTACTGAATCCATGATCGGAGAGTGCAATCACCAGTGTTTCCGGTCCGGCACGGTCGAGTGCCAATTGCAGCATGGCATCAGCCCGAGCATAGAATTCGGTGACAGCACCGGCAACGGCTTCGTTTTCGGCTCGAGCGGGGTGTCCGCTCTCCTGATAACGCCAGAACATATGCTGTACCCGGTCGGTCGTATCGAACACACAGGCGAGGACCGTAGTTTTTCCCGCACTGAACCGATCAAGTTCATGCCGGAAAAGTTGCTCCCGCTCGTCCATGAGCATGCGGCACTGATCCAAGAAGGCGGTTTCGGGCAACAGGTTGTCGTTCAATGCATTAGCATCTTCCGCCAATCCCAACGTGGCATACGGGCCAAGCGCGTCTTCCAATTCGCGCCCATACCCAGACGGGTACGATATAGGCAGTGACTTTGCGTCGGAGGAAATATTGAGCGGTGTCACATAAAGACTGAATTCCGGGGCAGAGCTGACAAGATGAACACGAAACAGCGCACTCACCTTGCGCATGAATCCCACTTTGAAATGCGCCCGGAGCCATGGACTCCACTGCCCCGGAGCAAGTTCAACATGCTGGCCGTCAATATCAATCCCGACAGAACCATTGCCCAGCGTGATCTTCATAGGGACGCTGGCCGGCTTTCCCGACTTGAGCGAGACCGCAACAGGCCCCTCCAGGACGGTTTCAATAACGCCAGCCTCGGGTGTTACATGATGCAAAGTTCCCTTTTTCTCAGCGGCATTGTCCACGGCAGCGGTGCTATACCAAGCATAACGGCCAAGCGTTCCCTTGATATCAGGTGTACCGAGACCAGTCAGAAGACGACCTTTCAGTGGGCGAGCCGGAAACGTGAGGGGCCACTTCAGGACGGATGCATCCATGCCCCGATCGGTTGTCCATTGCCAAAAAGGATCAACCTGGAACGGACTCACATACCCGAGCTTTCCCTGTTTCAGAATAGAGAGCTTGGGGCGATATTCGCCAGGATCCCGCGTGAGAAAATCATAGATACCGTGCTCTGCAGGTTCCATCCCTGTCGCAATGGTTGTCCATGCCACCGGGCTTTGTGGAGGGCTCACGGTTTCCAAAGGAGACACGCCTCCTCGCTCAGCCAAACGCCCAAAGGCAGGCAACGTGCCGTTGCCTATCATTTGCTCAACGATCCCAGGATCGAGCCCGTCCAGGCCAAGGACAATAACATTCCGTTGTGAAGTCTTGCTCATGGTACGATCGCTTCGGCTTCCACGCGAGAAATCATGCGCCGTAAGAGAACACATGCCGCACGGATGAATGGAGATTCAAAGGTCAATTGCGCTGAGGATACAACAATATCATCCCAAATGTTCACAAAGTCTCTCGTCTGGAATCCGATCACGACCGGGCAGACGAATTTCTTGTAAAAAGGGATTTAATGGAGTGAAAAACGCGACGTACGCTATTCCGAAAAACAAGCAGTACGGTAGACAGCACGGTAAGGACTGGAAATAAAATTTGAAAAATTGCGTTCCCGAGATTGGGATCAACATAGGCATAGGCCGGAACAACCTCAACAAGCATCACAACCAAAGTTGCCAATCCCGCCAACATGGTTTTTCGAGCAACAAAACGGGTCATAGAACTCCCTCGAATGCGCCTCTCTGCGCGTTTGGAACAGGCCGTTTCCGGCCCGGACAAAAAACAACGACAAAAAACTGTCCGCCAGAGATAAAGCGGCACCCAAACCTGCCTTCATGTTCCTACCTGATAGCCAAAGACCTTGTCAAAAGAACTGGCAGTCTCCCAGAGCATCGGAATCGACGTGCCTCCAGGCATCAATGCCGAGAACAGGCAGCACCATGGCCTCTACTTCGGTCATATGCACAGCGCGCCGTGAAATATCCGGGATAACATTCCGGATCCTGATCATCATACCCAAACCAATCATCGAACGGGTCACGTTCACGTGGCGGTGTTGATATGTGAGGGGGTCGGGTGTTGGGTGATTTCAATCCCGGTCCGACAGGTCCTGCTGGTGTTCCTGGTTCGGCGACAACACAGCAGATAACGGCGAGTAATAACGCTGCTACACATTTACCACGCATAGTCTCTCCTTTCTTATCGCTGTTTGTAGCAAGTTCGTTACACTTTCATGCCGTCTTCAGCAAAAAAATGCCAAAAATCTTACAGGAAAAAGAGAATGAAAAAGCCTCTTGCCTGGTTTGATCAACGGTCGTAGTCTTATGAAAAAACAACGGGAGAATCGATCGTGAAGACGCTTGACTTGCGCAATACCTGCTGAGGCATAGGAATGGATGTCGGGTGGCATCTTCGCCTCTCCCGGGAAAGAAGCTTCACGGTACTTGTCGCCCCCGGTCTTGTGCCGGCAGTGGAAGAACAACTGCACATCTATCCCGGATGGACTATGGAAACAGTGCACAAAGAAGGATATGCGCATATTGTTTTAACGCGTACCTCGTAGTGTTGCACCAACCAAAAACACTTTTACCCATATTGACGATAGTTATGGACACAACAGTAATTCGCTATGTCTGCCTGCGTTGCGGCAAAAAGTTCGGTTTAGCCAAAACAGCCGATGGCAAAACACCCAATGAGTGTCCGGTGTGCAAAGCACCGGAAAGCAATTTTGCCATGATTGAAGACGAAAAATCGTCTCGCTCCTGTTAACGAACGACCACCACTGTACATGGAGCGATTTCAACCAAACGGGCAGACACGCTGCCAAGAAGCAGTCGGTCTACGGCGTGTTTGCCCTGACTGCCAATGATGATTTCATCTGCTTGTTCTTGCCGTGCCACGCGGGAGATGACTTCGGCAGGCCGCCCCGCTTCAACCACACCGTGACAACTCGCCCCATTCTCATCCATCAACTGGCAGGCTTCTTCCATAGTCTTCCGCGGTTCAGCGAGAAGCTTTTCCCAGGCTGAACCAGCCGATTCGTTCCGTTCAAGCGACAAAACACTAAGACTTTCAGCGACACTCACGACAATGATTTCACAAGGGGAGCATTGTGCTTCGTGGATCACACGGTGAAGAGCCTTCTCCGAAAGCTCCGACCCGTCAACACCCACAATGATCTTCTTCATGGCAGCCTCGCTCACAATTTACGGTTGTTCGGCCTAGACACGAAAAGAAAAAGAAGTTATAAGTAATTCGCTTAACATAATTTTACTGCCGCTTCTCTTGAGAGACCGGGTTGAACCAAGGAGCCGACAACATGGAATTCGATTTTTCCGGCCTGATTGTTCTGTACGCTATTCTCCTCATTCTTGGAACCTTTGAAGTCATTAAATACCAACAAAAAAATCTTCCCCCCGACCCGGAACTGCCGGTTGACGAAAGCCACTAAAATTTTTCTCATTCTCCATGATCGTTGAATCGGGCCGATGCTCTGCGGGTAAAGCGTCGGTCCGATTCTTTTTATAGCCCCCATATCAAGCGGAACAGCCTCGATGACACTGCATGTTTGTACGTGCCATTGCCTTTGCGGAGAGAGCATTGAAGGGCGAACTATAAAATCTCTCTTTGCGGCCCACCTGTTATTCCTGCCCCCAATCGTTCAACCACGGAGCCGGCGTTTGTCCCCTACACGAATGGTGATTCGTTGCTTATCGAGATACTCCATAAGGGGAATCGCAAACTTGCGTGACACAGGGGCGATTGTTTTAAATTCCGTTGGTCCCATTTCGTCATTGGTCTGAAAATAGGCACGCACGTCGGCAATGAGTTGCGCAATAGCCTGGGCACTGACGTACATATCTTCCTTCAGTTTGACGATAATGCCTTCATCTTGAAGAAGCTTATAAACTGGTGCCGCTTCCTTGAAATTCAGATCGAGTTCGGCCAGAACATCTTTGAGATTGGGAGGTGTCAGCTCACCGGTGGTGTAGACATCGGTCAACGTGGCTTTGAGCTTGGCCGTATCCGAAGCCAGAGAAACACGGTGCTGCGGCAGGCGCAAGACGTCCTGTTCTGTGACGATAAGCCCACTCTTCAGCCCTTTTTCCACGATGAAATGAACAAGCTTGGCAGGCAACTCACGCCCCCAGGCAGACGCAAGCTCTCCTCGTGACATCCCAAGTTTCATCGGCTCTTTCCGGTGAAACGCTTCAAGGTGGGAAAGAGCAGCCTGGGTCAGCTCATCGACAATCTTTCCGGAAGCAAACGTTCTCCGTTCTTTGTCAAATAAACAGACCTCGGATTTTCCCCCCATGACTTGAAGCAATCTCTCCAACGTCTTCGATTCAATATTGGTCGCCACAACAAGTTGGGCAAATTGCAAACCTGGAGGGCCGGCAAGCATAAGCTGGGTACGAATGCGATCTTCGTCCGAACACGAAATAAGGGTGGATAACTGTTCGCAGTTTTCTGCAAAATTGGAATCGCGACGGCGAAGCATGGTTGCTTCAGGTCGTAAAATATGTGCCCCGGCCACCGTACGTAACGGGGAAAACGTGCGTACGACGCATCGATCGCCAAACATGCCAACCATAGGCTGAGGGAAAACGACCTGGCATAACGCGCGTTCCCCTGGTTCCAACTTGTCGCGGTCGAGAAAATAAAGTCTTGCGAGAACTTCGCGTGTGCCATGATGGAAATGCACTTCCGTACGGTGTTTGAGCCCGCGTGGAGACGATGCCAAGCAGGTCAACTCCACGTCCCATACCGTATTGGGAAAAAGCGCATCGGGGGAAGCGACCACATCACCGCGGGACACGTCCGCCACATCCAAACCAAGGAGATTGACGGCCGTACGTTGACCGGCTTCGGCCTGCTGGGATTGCTCTCCATGCGATTGGACCGTACGCGCCTTGGAGGCAAATTCTTGCGGATAGATCATGATATCATCACCCGCCTTAACCGCGCCGGAAACAAGTGTCCCCGTCACCACTGTACCATGTCCCTTCATGGTAAAAACACGATCTACAGGCAATCGAAATAAATCGGAACGCCGCTTTGGGGCAAACCCACCGGCAAATTCGACCAAGGCAGCTTTCAGATCATCCAACCCTTGTCCGGTATGTGCTGAAACCGGAAAAATCGGTGCGTCTGCCAAAAACGTCGAGCCAAGATATCCGGACACATCATCGGTAACCATCTCAAGCCACTCTTCATCGACCATATCGACTTTGGTCAGAGCAACGAGGCCGGTAGAAATGCCGAGCAATGTACAGATTTCAAGATGTTCTCGCGTTTGCGGCATAATGCCTTCATCAGCGGCAATAACAAGAAGGACGAAATCAATGCCTGCGGCACCGGCTACCATGTTTTTGACAAATCGCTCATGGCCCGGCACATCCACCACCCCAAGTCGAAGATCTTCAGCCAGATCCATGAAGGCAAAGCCAAGTTCGATGGTGATGCCGCGTTTTTTCTCTTCAGCCAACCGGTCGCAATCGATTCCGGTCAAGGCTTTTACAAGAGTTGTTTTGCCGTGGTCGATATGTCCGGCTGTGCCCATAATGACTGGCATTGCATTTCCTTTCCGTTTGTTTCAAGCTGCTTGACCGCATTGTCCCGGCCTTCGAAAAATATCGAAAACCGGGACCAATGCATTTCGGATATCCAATTATGTCCGCAAGAATGCCTCATAGGCCAACTTCGTGGCATAGAGGTCAGCCTTGCTACTAATTTCAAAAGGACTATGCATGGAAAGCACTGGGGGACCGAAATCGATAATATCCATGCCATATATAGCCAGGAATTTGGCGACGGTACCGCCTCCACCGAGGTCAACTTTGCCGAGTTCGGCCATTTGCCAGGGCACACCAGCATCCTCAAGCATTTTGCGCAAAAAGGCGACATACTCAGGATGGGCATCGTTGGCCCCAACTTTTCCGCGATGTCCGGTAAATTTACAAAAGCACGGACCATGACCGATCAACGCGGAATTCAACTTTTCATGGCAGTCCTGGTAGTCGGGATCAAGTGCGCCATGTACATCCGCGGAAATGGCTTTTGAAGCAGCAAAAACTCGGCTTTTCCGTGCTCCGGCATCCCACGCGTCGATGAGATCCTCGACACAATATTCAAAAAACAGAGACTTCGCTCCGGTGTTCCCTTCGGAACCAATTTCTTCCTTGTCCCAGAACAAGACGATCTGCGTATGCTCCGGAGTTTCAGCAGACAAAAGCGCTTCAAGACCGGCGAAGACGCAGACACGGTCATCCTGACCATATCCGCCAATGAGCGCCTGATCGAACCCAATAAAACGTGCTGGGCCGGCCGGGACGGCCTGCAATTCGGCGCTGAACAAATCTTCTTCAACAATTCCGTATTTCGTATTGAGAATATCAAGAACTTTGGCTTTGATGCCCGAACAGGCGCACTGGATTCCCGGAGTTTCTTCACCCTCTTTTTTAGGAGCGATAACCGGTTGGTGCCCAACAATAATGTTGAGATTTTCCGCCTCGAACGCTTCCGACAACTTTTTTTCCACTTGCTTGTACGCCAAATGCGGCAACAAATCGGGAATGGTAAACACCGGATCAACCGGCTCTTCCCCTATGCAGACCGTTTTGACATCGCCGTCTTTCGTTACAACCACACCGTGCAGAGCCAGTGGTCTGGCAAGCCATTGGTGCTTACGAATCCCGCCGTAATAGTGGGTTTTTGCCTGTCCCACGGAACAATCTTCATATAAAGGGTGCTGTTTGAGATCGATGCGCGGTGTATCGGCATGCGCGCCGACCAATCGGAAGCCTTCACGCAACGGCCGTTTGCCTTTACGCGCAACAAACAAAGTTTTTCCGCGCAAAACACGCATCACAGCATCGCCGGAAAAATCCTGATCACAGCCGACAAAACCGGCATCAGCTAACCGCTTTTGCAGATAGTTGATCGTCAATCGTTCGGTTTTGCAAGTAGACAGAAAATCAATATAGCGTTGTGCCAAACTATCCATTTCAGCCTGAGCCGTATCGTTGTCAAAGACTTCCCAACAATTTTTCGACGTATATTCAAAATCCGAAGGCATAGTGCAGGAATACTCCTTATTATCACGTCAGTTCATGCAACCGGCAATCGCCTTGTTCAGGACGTTTGCCGTCAATTCAAACTCATCGTCAGCCACAGTGCGAACATCAAGGCAAAAGACATCGTGCTCAATCCGTCCGATAACCGGAGGATCGGTTTCCAGAAGCCGCTCTTTAAGCATCTGCGCAGAAATTCCTTCATGTGCAGGCCGGACACGGACCAACGTCGTGGGCAAACCCTGCTCAGGGAACGCCCCCCCACCCACACGAGACTCCGCCGATACCGTATCGACGACCGCCGACTCGCCACAAATTTTGGCAACATCATCAGCCAATATGGCCCCACGACTGGCAAGCTGGACAGGATCAGCCAAAATCATGGCTACTGTGGGAATCTCTCGCCTGGCCTTTTCCGGGTCAAGGTAAAGCCGAAGTGTTGCTTCCAATGCAGCCAATGTCATCTTGTCGATACGCACAGCTCGGTTGAGCGGATTCTTTTTGATCCGGTCAATGTATTCTTTCTTTCCGACAATAATTCCGGCTTGTGGTCCGCCCAGAACTTTGTCTCCGCTAAAAGTAACCACATCCGCCCCATCGGCAACGGTCTTTTGCACAGTCGGCTCATCAAGCAGCCCAAGGCCGCTGAAATCGGAAAAATTCCCACTGCCTAAATCTTCAATGACAGGCAAATCGTATTTTGAACCAAGCTCGGCCAACTCGGGAAGGCTAACTTCCTTCGTAAATCCAATGATTCGGTAATTCGATGCATGAACCTTGAGCAACGCCGCAGTATTTTCATTGATGGCCTGCTCATAGTCACGCAAATGCGTCCGGTTGGTTGCCCCGACTTCTCGCAACGTGGCGCCGCTTTTCTCCATGACTTCAGGAATACGAAACGATCCGCCTATTTCGACGAGCTGACCGCGTGACACAATGACTTCGCGTCCTTTGGCCAGCGTTTCAAGCACGAGAAGGACAGCTGCGGCATTATTGTTGACGACCAGCGCGGCCTCGGCGCCAGTCAGCCGACATAAGGCGTCTTCAACATGACTATATCGGCTCCCTCGTCCACCCGTGTCGAGATTCATTTCGAGGTTGGAATATCGGGCACAAGCCTCGGTAACAGCCCGTGTTGCCACTTCGGCTAAAATGGATCGACCAAGATTAGTATGCACCACGACTCCCGTCGCATTGATGACCCGCCGAAAATGCGGTTGAACATAGGCGACAAGAAATGGAACGAGACGTTCCCAAAGAACGGTGTGCTCAAGTTGCGAGGCGTTCATGATGCGACTTTGGCGAATATCGCGACGTAACCGATCTAAAAAAAGATTGATTCCGTCACGAAGAAGCGCACGTGGTACATGGTGTAAGGCCGGAACATCCGCAACAGCGGTGAGAGCAACATCGACCGACGGCAGAAGACGAAACAGGCTGGACACGGAACTCTCCCGGCCCGAAACGGGCCTGTTATGGCTATTTATAACAATGCAGCAAATGTTTAGGATAAATGAACTTGCCTTCAAAATCAATTTTATCTCATCCGTGACAATGCAATAAAAGCGTGGCGTTCCCATGACATTTTCGCAAGGGTCTTTCCTAATTTCTGAAAACCGTATACAGAAAAGCCATGAAAAAATACCTCTGCATCCACGGCCATTTCTACCAGCCTCCTCGTGAAGATCCTTGGCTGGACCTGATTCTGCCCGAGGGCAGCGCCGCCCCGGCAATGAACTGGAACGAACGCATTCTCAACGAGAGTTACGCTCCTATTGCCTCGGCAAGACGCCTTGGCCCCGGAGGTATTGTCGACATCGTCAATTGCTACGAATGGATGAGTTTCAATGCCGGTCCCACCTTGTTGCACTGGATGGAACAATTCGCACCGACAACATATCATTCCATGCTTGACGCCGATGCAAAAAGCCTGTCCCGCCTAGGGCATGGGAATGCTTTGGCGCAGATCTATCACCATGTCATCATGCCGCTGGCCTCGGAACTCGACAAGGAACTTGAGGTCGCCTGGGCGGTGGAAGATTTCCAGGCGCGTTTCGGCCGCGCTCCCGAAGGAATGTGGCTCTCCGAAACCGCTGTGGATACGGCCACTTTAGAAGTGCTCGCCGATTACGGCATAACCTTCACCATCCTTGCTCCGGGGCAGGCTGCTGCCGTCACGAAGCTTGGGAGTGGCGACTGGCGCGACGTCAGTCACGGAGGATTGGATATACGTCTGCCCTATGCGGTTTCCCTGCCGTCAGGCCGACAAATCGCCGTTTTTTTCTACGATGGCCCTATCTCGCAGGCCGTCGCATTTGAGCGCTTGCTGGAAGATGGAGAAAAATTTTGGCGACGTCTTGCCGATGCAAGCTCTCCGGGACTTCTCTCATTGGCCACTGACGGTGAAACATACGGACACCATTTCAAATTTGGAGAAATGGGTCTTGCCTATATTTTAGATCAGGCCCGCCAGCAGCGAGAAGATATTCATCTCACCAACTACGCGACCTTTCTTGAAGCCCATCCGCCAACGATGCAGGTGCGTCTCCATGAGCCTTCAGCATGGAGTTGCGCCCATGGTGTCGAGCGTTGGAGATCGGATTGCGGCTGCACGACGGGGGGGCATCCCGGATGGAAACAGACGTGGAGAAAACCGCTTCGTGATGCCCTCAATGCATTCAAAACGAAAGTCGATGAACATTTTTTCGATGCCGGCCAACAACTTTTTAAGCACCCTCGGCAGGCGCTCGTTGAGGCTGGGAAACTCCTTTCCGGTCGCGTGACGCCGCAAGACTTCGCTGATATGTGGCTTTCCGGCGGTCTCAGCCCGGCGGATCGTACGAAAGCGTTCAAACTGATTGCCATGCAAAAGTGGGCTTTGGCCGCCTTTGCCAGTTGTGCATGGTTCTTTGACGAAATTTCCCGTATTGAGCCAGTCAACGGACTTACATTTGCCTTACGCGCCATGGAATTGGCCGAAAAAACCCAAGGCCCGGATTTTGAGCCTGAATTCTCCGATATTCTCGAACAGGCCCCCTCAAATATTCCGGAAATGCACAACGGCAATCATATTTGGCAAACGCAAGTCGTTCCACGTCGGGAAACCACCCGTACACTCGTCACCCAAGCACTACTTCACTTGTGGGCTCAAAGGCGTCTCCCCGGTGTGAACTCGGAGACAACATCAGCAGAAACCGTACAGTGGCCCGGTGTCAGCGTGACGATCGAACCCACATCGGACGAAATCCCATCCTTTGTTGCTGCCAAAGCAACACTGGCCTGGACTCAAGAGCCGCACCCCGAAGATGTAGAAATCGCTTACACCTCGCCGCCTGGTCATGATCCTTATGCCATGCGGATCCAGATCACCAAGGTCGGAGAGCCATTTGAAGCTCACGTCTGTGCCCGTGGTGACGAACTCGCCTGGAACAAGCGACAGGCCATTGCCGACACCTGGATACAAACCGCCAGCAATACGTTATTCCAAGACATGGTACGTCACGCTCAAGACGGTATTCATCTCATCACCAATCGACAAGAAGCCCAGTCCACTCTTACCTTTGCTCCATTGTGGAATCATTTGGCCCCAGGGCTTGCGTATGCGTGGCTCACAGGCGAATCTGTCGCATCATCGGCGGAAGAACTCATGCTGCAATTTCTCCGGGACAAGGCCTCCAGCCCGGTGACAGACGACCTTCTCCGTCGTATTGCTTCCACCGCAAACGAATTCTTCCATGCCAACAAGCTGGATCAGCTCGAAACACTCCTCACACGATGCCATCAGATCAACCTGAATCCGAATTTTTTGGAATTGCAAAACAGCCTCTTCCCATACGACCCCAAAACGAAACAGCTTCGGCGCATTTGCCAACTTGTAGGGATGGCTTCATAGAAAAGAACTGAGCCGTTCTCCAAGGAACCAGACATGTTGCGTCAACAGGTGGGGAGGGCACTCCCTCCCCGAACCATCTTCCGGACGCATTCGTCAGACGGGAAATATATCTCACAAGACTATCGCGTCATGCGACACGATCCCATACGCCGACAACCTTTCCCACAGCTCACGTCCTCCGCTTCTCTGCATGTCACTTACTGCGGCATATCCGTTGGCGGAGCGGTTTCATTCACCGATTCGAGAAGTTGATTTTTTGAATTGATGAGACTTTTCCGCAGTTGCATCCGCTTTTTCGTCGGTAACATGCGGAATTCCGGCTTGGAGGTCAGTTCTTCGAGCTGATCCATTTCCTGGTGAATGCGACTCACCTTGACTTGAAACTTCGATTCTTGAGGACGCAGCCGGGATGCAATAATGGACAACTCGCGAAGTTCCTTGGCGAGCGTCCGAAAGGCCTCAGGACGAAGATCCCGAGCGACCCGCCGCTTTTCCTGAAAATCTTTCCACATTGAAATCAGTTTATCGAGCATGCCCTCTCCTCTCAGGTGGCGTCATGGCTCAAGGCATGGCGATGCTGCCGAGTTGCATGAACAGCAACACATACAGCGTCCATTTTATGAGCACAGCGGCCAGAGCCTGCGTCGAAGCGATCCCATGGACACGTTGTAATCCAATAGCCTGCAACGACATACTCCACACCATGACCAGGGGCGACAAATACTGTCCGGCAACGGGTATCGCTAAAATAATAAGAGGAGCTCCGGAATAACAAATAGTACGAAATGTATGAGCAAAGCTCCGCTTCGCTCCGCGAAAGAGCATGAGCAGTAAATGAATCAACCCTGCATCAATATAGGCGGCCAAGGCAAACATAAACGGTATCAGGAGCATAAATACCAACAGCTCCATTCCCGGTGACGCGGCTAAAACATGCAGGAGTTCTTGGGCTTCATCTCCGCCGGCCAGCTTGGTTCTTGCGCCGACAAAAAGCCACACAAAGTCCATGAGGACAATAAGTTCAGAAATAAGAATATTGAAAACAAGCGCTTTGCCGACATGCGGTGTTTCCCGTTCGTCACGGGCCATATTGCCGAAGAAGGACAGCGGCTTGAACATGATTTTAAAAATTGTGGAGGCAAATCCGTTTAAAAAGCCATGTCGATCCAAGTGCTCCCAAGGAATTGCATCGTCAACGGTTTCGCCAGTCTCATCAAGGCGACGCCGACCACCGTTGCGTTCCATCGCTTCAAGCTTGGCCCAGATATCCTGACCATCACGATCGGAGTTCTCCGAACGCTCGGTCTGGTTTTGGAAGGGAACGTCATCAGGATTGTCGGCTCGCATGTGGCCTGGGGTATCTGATGCCGGAGAAGCATCGTTCTCTGGCTCTTCGTACGCTGTATCATGCTTCATAGAACCCGTACTGTCTTGCCCTGCCTCTTCATCTCCTGGCTCGGCATAATGGACGGATTCGATAGGAGATCCGTCTCCCGATTCGCGTGGAGGCTCCTGATATTCGATAGAATCGTCTTCTATACCTTCACGAGGATGAGCTGTGTTGGCATACCTGGCCTGGGACGGTTCACGTTCATAATGTTCCGGTTGGACGGTATCAGATTCGGCGTAGTCCGGCTGATGCGATGGACTATTGACTGCGGCAGGTGCTTCGTCCTGCCCATCTAAGCTGGAAACGGCTTCGTCACCTACTCGCCGAAATTGGAATTTATGCTTGCATTTCGGACAGGTAGCGCGAACCGATCGAGCAGGTACTTTGTCGTTGGGGACATCCCTGCTAAATCCACAATGTGGGCACGTAATCCGCATCGGTGTTCCTTGAACTGATCTCGGTTAAATGAAAAAGCAATATTGTTCGAACCAGCATTGTTCCACATAACAAACGAATACAAGACCAGCAATAAACATGACCGGCCATTGTAATCGAATAGAATAAGACGAGGGAGCAGGAAATTCAAGATGGGGATATATCGTCCCGTTCAGGAAACGCGACGAAACAGTGCATCAAGCTTGACCGTCTCAATTTTCAGGTTAAAATGTTGCACAACGGTTTCTCGACCGCGTTCTCCCAAAATACGACGCAAAGCCGGGTCATCCAAAAGTTTAGCTAACGCTTCTGCCAAAGCCCGGACATCTCCAGGCGGAACCAAAAGGCCTGAAACACCGTCCTCAATGAGCTCGGGGATTCCCGCAAGCCGAGAGGCTACCACCGGACGCTGTGTTGCCATGGCCTCCATCAACGCGACCGGAATACCTTCATGATCTCCACGTCGACCAACAACACTAGGCAACACCACACAATCGCAATGGGCCAACCGTTTTTTCACTTCCGGCCTGGATAACGCTCCTTCAAAAATTACCACGTCGTTGAGACCTGCCTCCTCAACACGGCGTCGAATTTCGCCTTCCAACGGTCCGATACCAATAAAACGACAAAGAAATGTTCGGCCTTGGCCACAAAGCAGACGAAGTGCTTCCACAAGATGCACATGCCCTTTCATATCTTTAAAAGACGCGACACAAGCGATCTCGGGAATAGGATTATCAGGAGCCGGAACCGCGGGGAAATCATCGGGATCAATACCGCAATGTACAATATGCATTTTCTCGGCTTGATCTGGGGGAAGACCGAAGGTCTTGATCATGAGAGATTTGTTGTACTGCGAAATCATAATGGCAAATTCAGCCTCACGCAGCTTGATATCGAACATACGCGTGTCGATAAGAATATCGTGCGCGTGTGCGGTAAAACTAAACGGAATGCCGGCAAGACGTTTGATGACAAGAGCACAAATAACCGGATGTGTCACAAAATGAGCATGAACATGCTCAACCCCACGAGCCTTGGCTTGACGAGCATATGATACCGATTTTGGAAAAACCCCGAGAGCGCCAAAAAAAAAGTTAAAACTCCCCAATGTCCCGGAAAGGATGTCTCGAATGGCAGCGCAGTACGCGCGAGGAGAAGAAACAAACGACAGTACATTGTCGCGCAAAACTGCCCACGACATAAACGGTTCGAAAACAACGGAGGCCATCATGTCTTCCACCTGGGGGTGTTCCACCTGAGAGCGTTCCAAAAGAAGCGGGAAAATGAGCACTCGACGACCCCGGCGTTGCATTTCAAGCATTTCAAAATGCACAAACGTTTCGGTGATACGAGGATAACGAGACATGACATAGGCGATCGTATTTTTCACTCCTCTCCCCCCGATTTGGTCGGATTCCATTTCACGGCCGCATGCCCCATGACAAAATCCCAAACGCCAAGTGCCGTTCCGATATTGCCCAAGACAAAATAGCGGGGTATACTGGACATTTTTTTCACCTTTCGCGGCAAAGGCAAACGCGAAAGAACGGGATAACAAAGTGCAAGCAGATAGATACCGGTTTGCAACAGGAAAATCAGCGTAAATCCGATATTTCGGGCGACAAGAGCCAGGTTGGCTGCATATAAGCTAACCAAAAGAAACGGAAGCAAGCGACGTAGGACTTTGTTACAAAACAACCCAACACTCACCAAACCATACTTGCTTGGAACAAAAAGCTCTCGATTCAGCCAGAGCGTACGCAGGCTGGCGCCGACAATGCGACGACGCCGAATCAACTCTCCGCCTTCGGTACGCAAAGGGTTAGGGACCATGACAGTGGCGGCAGAGTCAAAGAGATAACGTTTGCCTTGTCTGATAACACACAGGCAGGAGTAGAGATCATCGGTCACCGCATTGGGCAAAGGCTGGAAGAGACTCCGGTATATGGCGTAAAGTTTCCCTTCATTGGAGGTGAGAGATGAGACACGCGATTCCAACGTTTTGACGGCGGCGTCAAAAGAAAAAAAAGAACGTTGTGCCCCACCGTGCACTCCTTTCGTGCTGAGGCAACGTCTTCCACTCACGCCGCCAACACTGTCGTTGGACAAATGTGCAAGCAGACTTTCGACGGCCAGGGCATCAAATCGAGAGTCTGCATCAAAAAAAACCAGCACCTCGTTCGTTGCATGAGTAACAGCCGCATTAAGTGCTGCGGTTTTCCCTTGATGAACCGGTAAGCAGACGAGTTCAATACGGCCCTGGCCCAAGTCCCGAACCATTTCCTCACTGCCATCGTCGGAACCATCCGAAGCGAAAACGGCATTCCAGGAAGGTCGATCCTGAAGAATTGCCAACGTTGTTTGAATCGTTTCCGCAAACGCCGGTCCGGGGTTACGAAAAGCCAGAATAAAACTCACGGAATGATGAGGCACGGACTTGCAATTCCCATCAATCACGTGATGATGGGGGTGCAACCAATCAAGAAACCACAGCATCAGAGGATATGGGAAAAAAACCGATACGACGCCCGACAGACAGACGATAAAGACAAACAAGCTCACATCCATCAGTCTTATCCTTTCATCAGGAAAGCGTTTCCGTTGTCTCGGACGTTTGCAACAATTCATCCGTGCTACATTCAGTATGGAGTACGTCTGGTGCGGCTTTGGCCGCATACATGCCAACCTGTGAGGCAGCCAACGAAAGCAACAAAAATTTATGAAAGACATCGCTGAAAATGCACAAATACAAAAGGAGTGCAAAAAATGCTTGGCGATACGCGCCGGTCAAATCAGCGAGAACGAACTGCCCTTTTTCTCTATACATTCGTTTGGTTTTCCCCAAATTCCGTATCGCTAAAAAGATCATCCATAAAAATACGGCAAACCCAGGGACTCCGCTTCCAATAAGCACTTCTACAAAGGTATTATGCGCATCACGCTTCAGCGAATGTCCTTCCCGTTTATACTGGAGAGTCACTTCAGATCGCCCATAAAGTTCACGAAATGTTCCCGGGCCAAAACCGACCAAGGGGCTTTGTTGAATCGACTCCCAGGCGACCATGAGATAGGAAGCACGCCGCGACAGTGAGACATCCTCTTCTGAGGCCAAACTGCCCTGCCGCTCCCAATAGGACTGGGGAATAACTAACAAGGCTAAAGCGATTGCAACCATGAATCCGGACAGCAGCAATCCGAGTTTCCGTGGTGGAATGTGCTTGCGATGTTCAAAAAGTGTCAAGAATGCAGTAATGGCAAAAACAAGCGCTCCACCTCGCGAATAGGTGCTGACAATAGCCAACGTGGCGTTCCCCAACAGCAAAAGAAAGAACAAACTTTTCCCTTTGGATGTTGTTCTCGCCACCCAGTGAATAAGAAATGGTACGGTGTAAATAACATACAGCGCCATATTGTTGGGATCTTCGACTCCGCCCGTTCCTCGTGAGCTTGACGCCATTTCGTCTCTTCCCGTGAAGAGATCGATATTGAAAAAATACCCCAAGACGCCGAGCCCTCCGGACAAGGCAACGCTGGCAACGATCACCCGAGGAAGAATACGTTCAAATCCATCGCGGTCCACGAAAAACAAGGTCATTCCGAAAAAAACAAAATACCCGACAACAATGAGCAAAACATTCTTAAAAGCCAGAGCAGGATATGAGGAAAAGGATGCGGCGATACAGTTGATTGCCAAAAAAAGAAGCATGGGATTCCATAAATTACAGGACAAACGATCCGGCAATCTTCGTTTGGGAAGCGTCCAATACGCTGCTGCCAACAGCAATAAGAAGGAAGCAATCCAATGCAACCGTAAAAACGGAAGATCCTCCGATATTGTCCGAAACGCCCCGAAAGGAATCAAGGCAATGACAAGATAATACAAAAATTTTGGCCACTTCAACGTAGCGAGAATAGCAAATACACCGAGAGCTGGAACAGGAGCAAGATAGTAATATTTTGTCGCAAGAAGCACAGTGCTCGATATGAGCACACTGAACGTCCCCAATATCAGGAAGGGACTTCTCTCCGACAAAGAGGAAAACAACGCCATACTCTTCCCTATAGTTATCCAGCCATGGATTTACGAAGAATATACTTATCCACAATATATTGAGAAAAAGGAGTAAGAGGATTGTAATCCACAATATAGCAAAAGATAAAACGTTTTTCGTCAGATTTGATGCCACGTAAGGCGTCAACAGCGCAATGTGCAGTTTTTGTTTTCTCACGGCCGTGACGCATACACAGCGTCTTCAGTGTGATGCAGGGTATCTGTTCATGTAATGGCATGTTTGAATACATGCGCATGGTTGTTTCATTGATATCAAGAACGACACCCACGTGCCGTCGGGAACGAGAGGGATTGGTCCGTTCTTCGAATACAGTAAATGTTCGGGTTTGCGGTACGCGCTCATAAAATCGGCGATCTTTTTCCTTATGTAAAATCCGCTCACGAACGATATTGCGCAAATACGCATAGACCCCCTTGACCATCACCTTTCGAAAAACGAGAAAAATAGTGTAGGCCACCAGAGCAAATGTATGCTTGGCACCGTTTCTTTTTTCCTGAAAAAGATTGTCGAGCCGAGCGCGAATACGCTTTGGAGTATTCGAAGGAGTCAACAGTTGCGAAACGCCAATAAGTCCCGGCTTTCCCCAAAAACGTCTGTCAAAGTCAACAATTCCACCGCAGTACCGCATGTAGACCTCTGGTCGGAGAGGACGAGGACCAACCAGAAGCATATCGCCACGTACAACATTGAATAATTGAGGAAGCTCATCCAAGCGGGTTTCGCGCAAAAACCAATAGAACGGTGGGATGGAATGATGCTTTCGACCAACAATGGACGCTCCCATGGTTTTATCATGACCCACCGGCAACGTTCGAAATTTATACATGGTAAACTGGCGTTTTCCCTTCCCCAGTCGATATCCTTTATATAAGACAGGTCCGGAACAAGTCAGCCAACTATAAATGGCAATACAAATCATCAACGGAAGCCCAGCAAGAAGGAACAGTATAGCCAAGCCTCGACTCACAACGTCAAGAACAAGAGATTGATTTTGCAACTCAGAAGGTAAACCGTCCAAGTGCATTTCATCAAGATGACAGACCGTTGAAGAACTTTTTACATTCTGTCTCTGCGTGTTCCTTTTGGTTACGGCTTCAGTCTCCATGAGATCCTAGTGTGGACAGTTTATAGAACAAATACAACATCCTCCGTTGCATTCTCTTCTTCCATTTTATTTATCTTCAAGTATGGGAATAGACATCACCATGGGCAACCCGGTGTGTCGGAGTGCATCCTCGGGTTTTTTAATTGTATGGTCGAAATATTCCGCCAAGAAACCGAGACTAAAGCCAGTCAACAATCCCACGAACAAGCCAAGAGGAATGAGTGTGCGCTTATTGGGGAAAACGGGAATCCCAGAAAAATACGGTTTGCTCAAAATACTCAAACTGAACAGATTGTCTGCATTGGAGGTGTTGGAAATACGTGCTTCTTCAAGACGTTTGGCAAAGGTATCGAAAGAATGTTCAAACAAGGCGAGCTTTCGTTCAATGCGATTTGCCTCAATAAGCTGGACATTGAGTTGCATGAGACGATTGTTGATACGCTTCAGTCGTTTATCATACGAATCAATCTGCTGACGCACCGAGTCGAGGGTCGCCTGCTCTCGCTCTTTGTATGCCTCAACCTCATTTTTGAGCAGCATGTAGGTGTGCGAAATTTGCTCATCGAGATAGACAACTTTATCGGCTTCAGGCGTATAGACTCGGAGCAAATCCCCCTTCTGCATCATGAGCTGTTGTAAATCTTCACTCAAACTGTTGATGGAAGGCACATCAATAAATGAGAAGAATTGGACCTGCTCGGAATCCAACATTCTATTGAGATAACTTACAAATGACTCTTTTTCGATCTCACTGGTCATAAAAGCATCGAGCTGCCTCTCAAGATCGGCCTTGAGTTGCAAGTTGAACTCGATATCTTTCTTCGGATCAGCGGAACCGCCCTTATTGTAAACACGAAGCAGTTCTTGCTCGGTATGCAACAAATCCTTCTCAAAACTCGTTGTCTGGGCACCATAAAAATCCACGGCCTCAGACGGGTTGAAGATTCCGGAACGAAACATGACATATTGCCGCATGAGTTCGTTCAGAATCACGAGTTCACGGCTTGGATTGTTGCCATACAGTTGCACCCGGATGACGTTGGAGTCGTTAACAACATCCGTATTGAGATTTTTGAGAATGTGCTCAATAGCTTCCGTCAACTTCGTGCCTTGTGTATCGGCTTTGGTGTAATATTCACCTTTTTGAGCCAGAGCGAGCACGGTATGTTCGATGAGATCACGGGAACGAATTATCTGTAATTCCGAAGTCAAATCCTGCGAGGTGACTTCAAAAGTACGAATTTGTGTGTCTTCCAGTACTTCCGGACTTTTCTCGATCTTCTTTCCTTTAACGAGAATCTTCCCTTCCACCATGTACCTCGGAGGCCAGAAAAAGGCGATCAGGATGGTACATGCGAAAATGAGAAGCGTTGTTCCGATAATAATCCGCTTTCGAGCAAACGCCATATGCGCCAGCTCTCGCAGGTATTCTTCGGATGTCTCGGACAGCACCGGCTTGGGAAGAGAATTTTCGTTTGCCATACGCTTAATTATTCGAGTTAATGATGTAGTCGCTACGTACTTCGCTTTTCGTCCTGCCACTCCAACGCGAATCGTCGAAATCAAGAAGCGGATCATCAATCAAGTCGGCACCAAGAGTGATACCCCAACCTCGGAACATCATGATGTCCTTCACATCATTCATGACTTCCGCCACTTGATGCAATTCTGTTTTGGGGACATAGACAATATCGTTGGGCCGCAGAAAGAACAGGCTCGCCCCTTTATCGCCATTCATAGCCGACTCCAAGTCAAATCGCCGGGCAATAATTTTCGGCTTGTCCTGAACTTCCTCTTGAGGTTCGTCAGTGCTGGCAGGAGCAAACGTATTCGCAGGTCTCGTGCCGTCCATGGAGTCATCAAGTACTTTGGAGACACCGCGAGTCTTCTCGATCTTGCGCCCCCCGGTTTTGGCATATTTATCATAGTTTTCTTCAATCGGTTTCGGCGTCGGAAACCTGAAGACAATAACCGACGATGGTTTGGCATAACTCGACATGCCTTCGGCTAAAGCCACGGCCTGCATGACGGAGATAGGTCTGGCCACAGAAAATGCTCCGGGTTTATTGACCTCACCCAATACATACACCACGGCTCCCGAACTTTTTTCGAGAAACAAATTCACCGTGAGTCCCGGGAGAAAGGCGTCATACATTTCATCAATTTGCGCATCGACTTCCGGAATCGTCCTGTTGGCAACAAACACATCCCCGATAAGGGGAAACGTGACATATCCATCAGGGCGTATGGTCACAAGCCGCGACAAACCGCGAGGAGCCGTGTGCAAATCATGCTTAAGCTCTTTGATGTGTGCGCTGTATTCAGGAACGACAACAAACACTTCGGGATTGCGCAGATATCGTTTATATTTTTGTTTTAACTCGTCGGTCAATTCAGCGACTGTTCTTCCTGCCGCCTCGATCTGATCGAGATACGGCAATGAAATACGCCCATCTGGCTTGACGTTTTGTTCAACATTTAAGTCTGGTATATCAATAAATTTAACTTGAATAACGTCATCCACCCCGATGACAAACCGTTCTTTGACTTCCCAGGTGCTAATTTGGAACAACACGTCCAAGAGATCCCCCGGAGCCAAACGATAATCCGTAAAAAGGCTTGTTGAGTCAGGGTATATTCCCTCATCGACGGAGAATGATGCCATATCGAGGTTGCGTTCTTGGCCGGAGGAAAGAGAAGTCGTGCTACACCCCGCCATCAAAAGGACTACCCCCAAAAGACACAAGCCGAGCCCATAATGCTGCAATTTATATTTTACCATAGAGGAACCTTGGGATGTAGAATTTACGACGATTCAAGATGACACCCAACACGTTGCCTCCGCTTGACGTCAGTTTATCCGTTGCGAGTTTCAGCACTTCCCATTTCGTTTTTTCACATGCCGCAACCAAAACAATCATGTCAAAGATACTGCACAGCAGGGGCACTTCGCTATTTTGCATAACAGATTGACCATCAAATACGATAAAATCATATTGCTCTTTCAACGCCTTGAGAATTGCGTCCATTTGCTCATAAAATATCGATTTGCCCTGACGAGTATCCGGGTTGCCATTTGGTAAGAAAAACAGATTGGGCTTACTTGTCGGAACAACAAGATCTAGAGGATCAAGGTTGTCATAGACCGCTTCAAGCAACCCCGGTCCCTGCGGCTTTTCAAAGACTTTATGGAGTTCCGGATTGCGGATTGCTCCATCCACAACAAGAACTTTTATGTCGTCATGTGAACACAAAGTTTTCGCAAGCGCTACAGCCGAAAACGTCTTGCCGTCTTTGGAAAAACAGCTGGTGACAAGAATGGTCTTCATGTCGGTTGTCGATCCTTGGCAAACGATTTTTCCCCCTTTGTAAAAACACTCCCGTTGATAACGAAGCACGGCTGCATCAACAAGCGCCGTCAGGCCGTCAAGCCGAATAGTATCCACCGCTTTGAGCAGATGTGGTGTAATGCTCCGAAATGCCTTGGGTTCGTTCTTTTTATCGCGTCGAAACATCACAAGGGCAACAAACGTGAGCAGACCCAATGCAAAAATTCCGGCGATTATTCGAACAATAGGGTTGGATTCCGTCTCAGCAACACGCTCTTCCGCCTGCATTGACTGGCCTGTGTCATCAGGAGTCAACTCTGCAATCACATTGGATGTATTGGATTTAACAGATGCCTTTTCCGCCGCTGGACTCGGAACGGGCTTTACGTTCTTCCCTGGATCCGACACATCCGGAGAGGAAAGAGCTGAAGCCTCTTCTGGAGTTTCCTGGAGCCCTCCTCCCATGTCATCGTGTGCCTTTGATACTGGGGAACGTTCGGGAAGCAACGCGGTCGGAGTTTTGGATGTGCGTTCGCCATGAACATCTTTTGGTGACGGGGTTGCCGGCAATAGCGTTTCACCACCCGGCACTTTCACCGGAACGTGAAGTTGAAGTATGGGAGTAGCGCTTTTCGGTAGCGTTTTCGTTCCATCCGTAGCGGACTGCTCCTCCGTCTGTTCTTGTGATGATGCACTTGATGTGCTGGGGGGCGTTTGCTCCATCGCAGCAGGTGGCGTCGCAGTCTGTATTGAAGAGGGCGCTGAGATAGGGGAAACTGTTTCACCGCCAGGCGTTTTCACCGAAATAGGAAGTACGGGAGTCGACACTTTCCGCGGAGTTTTCGCAACATCCTGTGCGTGTTGCGTTTTCGAAGACTCATCGGACAATGCAAAAGAAGGAGCCTGCGTCTGAGAAGTCGACTGTGAAGTTAACGTAGGTTTAGCGGAAGCAATCTGTTGCGAGCTTACGTCGCGTGACTTTTTCTCATGTACAGACGGAAGAGAAGGCGTTTCATGCGTGAAGGCTCTGACAGAAGACAAAACAGGTGGGGTTGGCTTCACCGCGTTATGCTGTGCAGTGCCTTTTGCTTCAGAAGGCTGCACTTCTTTTTTCCAGAGGCGCACCACGTCTAACCCTTGAACATCTTTAAACGGTGCGATCTGGGCTCCCGGAAAGACCTTTTTGACAGCCGCCAATACGGGTTCAGCTGATTCCCGCTCTTCAAATCGACCGAGTCGAGTAAGATAAAACATAGACATCTTGAGAATTTCAAGATGGTCCAATATATCCTCGGGCAACTTTGCCGCCAGGGTCTCAAACACGTGTTCTGCGTCAGACTTGTCTTTGTAATAACTACCGGCGACGACGGTATAATACATCCCGGGAGGTGGACCAAAAGGCTTGGTCTGTTGACAGAGCGCTGTTTGCCCCGACAGAAGTACGATGCATAGGCCGTATAGTACCGCCGCCACGGATACCGCCTGTTTCCCCGGCTGACATCTCATAAAAACGAACCTTTTTTGCTAAAGAACTGAATTAACACAAAAAACAGCAACGCAAATGCAGTGCCAATCTGCTTTTGTCCGAATCACGAATACCCACGTATTTCTTTAAAGAAAAAAACGCACCTCAATCGAGTGGCCCGAGCGTTTTTTTACCGGAGTGATTCTTATCTTTAATTTCAATTAAGTTTATTTTTCTTCAGAAATCAAGCCGGCGACTCATTTTTTTTTTGTTTCCACCATTGACATTATGGGCATTTTTTTCAATAGAATGTCCCTAATCTTCTGTGCCTTGTTTTTTACGAAACATATCGCCCCTGTCAGGCGAATCCAAGGCACTTTACGTAAAACTCACGTTATCCTGAGGAGGATACCAGTATGAAAATTGGCGATATCTATCAGACCGCAGATTGGAAGACTGAAAAACACGTTCCTGTCATTGAAGCCCCCGACACGGTCAAAGCCGACGAAGTCTTTAACGTCACGATCTCTCTTGGAAAAGAAATCGCCCACCCGAACACTACGGAACACCACATCCGCCAGATCACGCTTTACTACAAGCCTGAAGGCGGAAAATTCGCGTACCAAGCCGGACATTTTGAGTTTTCAGCTCACGGTGAAGACGCGTCCGGCCCCAACCAAGGCCCCATCTACACGAATCATTCCGTTACATGCGGCCTGAAATTGACAACATCCGGCACCCTTATTGCTTCTGCTTTCTGTAATATTCATGGATTGTGGGAAAGCGAAAAGGCCATTACGGTTCAAAGCTAGTATTGCCGACAGAAATGTCTTTTATCCGGAAAAACGCCAATGCGTTTTTCCGGATTTTTCTTTATTTTACCCTCACAATTCGATTCCTCCACCGATCATGAAACAATCGGCATTTACGGCGACGCCAATTTCGCTTAGAACCAAACTCCGAGTCAGGCGGGATTTTCCCGAACAGCCTGACAGAGTACACTCTCGTTCGGGAATAGAAAACGTAAAACAAGAGTATCCGTGACCAGTACAATACCTTCGCGCATGACGTCGCATCAACGACGCGTCGTCACATCCCTGGTCGGTCTTGCGGTGCTTATTACCGCGTTTGGCCTCGGGGGACCGTTCCTGGCTCTTATTGTTATGGCTGTTTCACTTGTCGCTCAAAGTGAATTTTACAGCCTTTTTTGGAGCAAAAATGAGGTTATCCGTAAAGTCATTGGCTTTATCATCGGTGGTCTCGTCATTGCCCTGGCTCCTTCAATAAATGTCTTTACGCTCCTATGTACCGTGATGGGATGTCTGTGGGCCGAAAATCTCGTATTTCTATGGAGCACAAAAGCCGACTGTCGTCCTGGGTTCATCACATCCGGCGTTCTCTACATCGCCATGCCTCTTTCCCTACTCTTGATCCTTTCGCGTATTGAAGCTGCTTTTATCCTATTGCTTGTCATGGCATCGGATGTGGGAGCCTACTATTGTGGCATGAAAATCGGCGGTCCTAAAATATGGCCGCGTGTAAGCCCGAAGAAAACATGGTCTGGCAGTATTGGCGGACTAATTTTCTCTCTGTTCATCGGCGTAGCCTTTTATGCCGTAGCTGGTTCGGATTCGCTTCCGTTGTTTCTTCTGGTGTCCTGTGCAGTCAACATTGCGGCACAATTTGGAGATTTTTACGAATCTGCGCTCAAGCGCCGGCAAAATGTCAAAGATTCCGGCGCTCTTCTACCCGGACATGGTGGTTTCCTCGATCGCATTGATGGCCTATTGTTCGCCTTACCCGTCTACTACGCCATCACAACGATGTTCCCGCTCTTCCAGTAACCACGCCAACGAAACGAGTTCTCCGTGAGTCTGTATATTTCATCCCTGCCTTCTGCTGACACATTGCCCGATTTCCCTCGCAATCTGGTCATTCTCGGGGCGACAGGTTCCATCGGCAAAAGCACGTTATCCGTTGCAGCCGAACACCCCGAACAATACCACATTCTCGCCTTGGCCGGAGCGCGCAATATTTCCTGTCTTGCTCAACAGGCCGAACAATTCCGTCCAGAATACCTCGCGGTATTAACGGAAGAAGGCGCCAAAGAACTCAAGTCGCTTCTCCCGGCCGGGTATAATCCTCACATTTTGGTCGGAGAGCAGGCATACATCGAACTTGCTACTCTTCCTGATGCCGATGTCATCCTGTCATCCATTGTCGGCGCAGCCGGATTGCCCCCTACGTTAGCCGCGGCCAAGGCTGGTAAACTCATTGCTCTGGCCAATAAAGAATCATTGGTTTTGGCTGGCGATCTCATCCGCACGACATGCCGAGAAAATAATGCTGTCCTTCTTCCTGTGGATTCCGAACATAATGCCTTGTTTCAATCGCTCACGGGCCATGAAGAAAACGATGTGACTCGACTCATCCTCACTGCGTCGGGAGGCCCCTTTCGCGAAAAAGATGCGGAATTTCTCCAAACAGTCACCCCGGCGCAAGCATTGAAACATCCCAACTGGTCTATGGGCGCAAAGATCAGTATCGACTCGGCAACGCTCATGAACAAAGGGCTGGAAGTCATTGAGGCATGTCATCTCTACGGTTTGTCCGTAGAACGTGTTCATGTCGTTGTTCACCCTCAAAGCATGGTCCATTCGTTGGTGGAATACCACGACACATCCCTGCTTGCCCATCTCGGCCCGGCAGATATGCGAGTAGCAATTTCCTACTGCCTGGGATATCCTAAGCGGCTTCCGCTTTCATTGACTCCGATCGATCTGACCGAAATCGGCTCCCTGACGTTCGAAAAACCACGGCTCGACGTGTTTCCATGTCTTCAACTTGCGTTCGACGCCATCAAAAGTGGACCAAGTCACCCGGTTGTGCTGAATGCTGCCAATGAAATTGCAGTCGAACGATTCTTACAGGAGGATATCGCCTTTCTCGATATCCCACGGTGCATCGAAAAAGCACTTTCACATCACAGTGGTTGCGATGTATCCAGTCTTGATGCCATAATTGAACTCGACAAACGCACCCGACAAGAGGTCACGAAATATTGATATAGTGGAGCCAAACTCCTCGGCATGTGGTGAACATGGTGCATGGAGTCTTGTTTCTTGATCTAGAATGCATATCCTTTGCCTCATATTGTCACGGAGGACGAGACTGATACTCTTCGTTCTCCTCTTTCCACGACACCAACGTTCAAACCAGGCCAGGCCCAAATGGCCTGCAAAGGATGGTTCATGCTCAGTACGTTGTCGGTCATTCTCGTTCTCGGCGGTTTGATCTTTTTTCATGAACTTGGCCATTTTTCCGTGGCCCGATTGTTTGGGATCGGGGTAAAGACCTTTTCTCTTGGTTTTGGTCCCAAACTGGCTGGATTTACATCTGGCTTGACCGAATACCGCCTTTCAGTCATCCCTCTTGGTGGCTATGTTCAACTTGTTGCCCAGGATCCCGGGGAGGAAGCTCCCGCGGAATTCCCTCCGGAAACCCATTTTATTTTACGCCCGGCTTGGCAGCGTATGCTTGTTGTTGCTGCCGGACCAATTTTTAATTTCGTTCTTGCCTGGTTAATTTTCTTCGTTCTTCTTTTAGCGAATGGCAAAATGGAATTATTGCCGATTGTCGGTGAAGTGCGCGACAATAGTCCTGCTCTGTCTGCAGGGCTCAAGAGCGGCGACCGTATCTTGGCCATTGACGATACCGATGTGTCCTACTGGAGGGATATGTCCACGATCATCCGTTCAAGCCAAGGCCCCATTACGCTAACTATTGATCGTGAAGGCGATGTATTCAGCAAGAAAATCGAGCCCAAAGTTGAAACCATAAAAAACCTCTTTGGGGAAGAAGAACACGTTGCTCTGATAGGTGTGACGTCTGCGGGTAAAACCGTGACGATTCCGCAAAATCCAGGTAATGCCATTGTCGGCGCCTTGAATCAGACATGGGACATTATCGCGTTGACCGCTGAAGGTATCCTCAAACTCTTTACGCGCGTTGTCCCACTCGATTCCGTTGGCGGCCCCATTATGATTGCACAAATGGTAAGCCAGCAGGCAAACGAAGGTCTTTTCAACGTCTTGGCGCTCATGGCTGTTATCAGCGTCAACCTCGGCCTGCTCAACCTGCTGCCTATTCCAGTGCTCGATGGTGGACACATTCTATTTTATACGTTGGAAACGGCGTTCCGCAAACCTGTCAGCGAGAAATTGCAACGCATCACGACCCATGTCGGACTGGCTTTTCTATTGGGGCTCATGGCGTTGGCTATTTTCAACGATATTCAGCGGATTTTACTCTAACGTTTTATCGAAACAGTTGCTGGCGTGGAGAATGCACTTCCACGCCGGCGCGGAACAACAATACGGCAAAACCTCATGCACCCCTATCTTGTACTCAACGGAACCGAAAGCCGGCTTCAAATTACTCTTTTTGACGATTCCGGTTTACTTTGCCATCAAGAATATGACGTTTTCGGCAGAGCTGCATCCATCCTGACCCCAGCCCTGAGAGAAATTCTGGGGAAATTCGACCTGAAATTGGCAGACATCTCAGGTGTTGCCGTTGCCCGAGGCCCAGGAAGCTTTACCGGATTACGCGTTGTTCTCGCCACAGCCTGCGGTCTTTGCCAAAGCCTCCATATCCCAATGGCCGGTTTGTGCAGCTTGTATCTTCTGGCTCATGCCCCCGGCCAGCTCTTACGGGGACGATTGGCGGTCTTAACCCATTCCAGACGCCGTCAGGTTTATGCACAATGTTTTTCCCTGGTTGGGCCTGAAGAAAATATACTGCCGGCAGTGAGTCTTGGCGATCCCCTGCCTCTGCTTCTTGATGATATGCCTGCCTGGATATCGGAAATGCGTCCCGACTGTGCTGTCGGAAGCGGTGTTCGAGCGAATATGTCCTATTTCCAAAGCACGTTTCCGGATATTGCCACTCTTGCCACAAGCTTTGACGTCCCGAGTCCGGACGCGCTCATGAGTGCCGCACGTTGTGCAGAATATGGAGATACGCCAATTACGCCGCTCTATCTTCGCGCATCCGATGCTGAAGACAATCTCGATACAATTGCAAAAAAAATCGGTTTGGATCCTGATGAAGCCAAGCAACGTCTTGAGCAATTCACAACGAAAGATCCAACACACAATAATTCCTAAAAAGACAACGGGCGGCAAAAACATAACTGTTTTTGCCGCCCGCTTCGTAAAGTATCTTTTGCTCGCCATCGCCATCACAATCCGTGATGACTCCATGTTTCTCAATATCATTTCATCCCAGCGCAAAGCCATTACTGCATGGTGGCAATCAGCTCCAACAGTTGTTGCGCCTGCGTGGAAAGCCCAGTAACGGTATCGCTTGCTCGGTCCATCCCTTCGGATGTTTCCACAGAGATACGATTCACCTCATCCACAGCCAGGGTGATGGATTCACTTGTTCGCGCCTGTTCTTCTGCGGCCCCGGCAATAGCTTCGATCTGTTGCGCCGTCCCCTGAACGATATCAACTATTTGACGAAGAATGTCCCCGGAAGCGGCCGCCTGTTTGGAACTTTCCACCATACGATCAACAACGCTCTCAGTCGCTGTGATAGCACCGGCTGTCCCGTTCTGAATTGACGATATCGATGTTGTCACTTCTTGTGTGGCCTGCATGGTTTTTTCGGCAAGCTTGCGAACTTCATCAGCCACCACGGCAAATCCTCGTCCGGCTTCACCCGCACGGGCCGCTTCAATTGCCGCATTGAGGGCAAGCAAATTCGTCTGGTCGGCGATGTCTGTAATGACGGCAATAATTCGTCCCACAGTTTTCGTTTGCTCCCCAAGCGTTTCCATCTTGCCCTGCAGGTCATGGACTTCACGCTCCACTGATGCAATGGCATCCATGGCAATCTGAACCTGCTTTCTCCCTTCATTCGCCATATTTCTTGCCTGATCGGCGCTTTTCACGGCATCGTTCGCATTATGCGCGACACCGACAACAGAGGCATTCATTTCTTCCATAGCAGAAGCGGTTTCAGTGGTGCGTTCGCTCTGCACGGTCGCTCCCTGCGTGACTTGCTCAATTTGTTCCGTAAGATTTTCTGAAGCACGAGTCACAATGTCGGCAATCTCCTGCGCCTGGAGGGCAACTTCAGACATTGTCCTGTTTTTCTCCTCAATTTCCGACTCATGCGCTTTCAAGTTCGTGATGTCGTTAAAGAGCGCGCAACATCCAATTCTATTTCCATCAAAATCACGCAGGAGATTCACATCTACAATCGCCGTATGGATTTTACCCCCCCGACCTGTATATCGCACTTCCTGCTTCGTAATACCGGCATCATTAGCCAGACACTGCTGGGTCACGGTATCATGCGTCGGATCGTTCCACAGTAACTCCGCGATGGATCGTCCTGTATAATCATCGGGATGTCCTGGCAGTTCAAGCATATCCAGCATATCCTGATTCGTATAATCCAATGTGTTTTCCGGAGAGGCAACAACAAATGGTGCTGTAATGCTTTTGAGAATACCTTGAGAAAAACCGAGTCTGATTTTGAGCTCCGACACCATCGATGCTATATCTTCAGCAAGGTCAGCGAGTTCGCCGGAAAACGTCCCGGAAATAGACGCGTTAAAGTCGCCTTGTGCGATGTTTCGGGCAAATTCGCTAATGCGATATAACGGAATGAGAATACTGCGCGAAGAGAAAAAGACGAGCAGACCGGCGGCCAGCGTGGCCACAATCGTTAAGACAATCGTGAGCGAATTGGATTGAACGTAATCATCAATACGGATGCCAAGAAGACCGTCTAATTCATCAACAGTTGTATTCCACAAAGAAAACGCCGATTGCGCCGCCTGCGAACCGGATTGCAGAATAGCAGGCACATCATCGGGAAGTGTTGCCGCAGATGCAAGGCGACGCACGTTGTCGAGAAATCGCTTTGTATCTCGCTCATATGACTTCAATGCCGGTGGAAGATTTTTTTGAAATGAAGGCTGTACACCATAAAAATTGGCATCTTCATTCAAAGCCGTCGTGGCGCTGGCCAAAATGCGCTGCATATCGGATTCATCAAGCAAGGCGGCATGGGTCAACAGACGCAATCGATCCTCCGGCTCAAGCCAGCCTTGTGCATATACTCCCTGAATATCTTCGATAACATGAGCCAAACGTTTCTGCGTTTGAGGTAACGCAAGCAGGGTCATATCCATAAGATAATAGGAATCTAAATCAGGATCGAGAATGAGATTCGACGTGTCGCCACAATGACTGATCATCCCAGCAATATCATCCAGCAAGGCGAAGTGCCGCTCAACAATGGTTTGAGGATTCGACGCCGTTTTCACTTTCTTCCACCGAGATTCGACGCGCTCAGGCATCAATTCGATCCGGTCACGTTTACCCAACCCCTCTTCGGTGAACTGCAAATCCGTCCCGATCTTCACCTGCACGTCATTGAGTTGGGTAAAAATTTTATCAATTTCTGCAGCGACTTTCTGAGCACGACTCAAGGCAGCCGAATTGCCGGATTGCGCATCGAGCATGGCAAACATATGCACGGGTATCGTCGACATGAGCGCTTCCAAAGGACGCTGATAGGTATTTCCGTATTCCTCCAGCGTGGAGAAACGGACATCCCGAAGGTGGCTTTGGATGAATCCCGTAAGTAAAATGGCAATAGGAATAGCAAACACAAGAGAGCTACCAATGAGCTTTTGAGAAATTGAGACCCGACGAAAAAAAGACGACATAATTCTCCCCAAGATGCCGAGGTTGAAACGGTATCAATGTTGATTGCGATAAACAATGTTGTCCAACGGATATGTAGATATCACGACTTCAAAAAACTGCGCAGGCGGGAGTATTATACAAAGACAGCAGTTTTTGTATCTTTTTTATGCCACGAAAAACGGCATGTAGAGGGGGGAAATATGCTAATTTTCCTGCAACCGCTGCAAACATTCCGGGATGTCGCATGAGGGATTGTTGACCATGGATGAAACAGGATACATATCCAAAGTTGGAGGCATGATGCGCTCCAGAAGATGCCGAATATCGGAAGGAGCTTGTTGTGAAGGGTCAAGCCATTCGGCATAATCGTCTCGCGTCACAATGACGGGCATTCGATCATGAAGAGAAGCCATACGCCCGACAGCCGGTCGAGTCAGAATGCACGCCGAGTCGATAATGGTTCCTTTGTGATCCTCATAGTGTTCATAGATGCCGGCCAAACTTATGACGTCGTGTGCTGGATCAAAGATAAAATGTGGAGTTTTCCCATTTGTGCTCTTTTTCCATTCGTAAAATCCTTGAGCAGGGATCAGGCAACGACGATATTTTATAGCAGCTTTGAACGCCGGCTTTTCCAATACAGTCTCAGACCGTGCATTAATAAGGCGTGAACCGATGCGAATGTCTTTGGCCCAAAAGGGGACAAGCCCCCAACGAAACAATGCCATATGCCTGATGCGTTGTTCTCGCCCGACGACAAGTGCTTCAATCGACTGTGATGGAGCGATATTATAGCGCAACGGTGCACGAGGAACACGATCAAGACCATATTCTTCGGCAATTTTTTTCCGAGGAACTCCTAAAGCGAAACGACCGCACATAACTTTCCTTTGGTTCCTGTTTGGGCTGCGTCTCAAAAATATAATGGCCCATTTTTTGCTTATCACCTTGAAAATCGGAGGCAACATCAATGAGACGTCGTCCTATCCTTGCTATAACACTTCTTCTGACTATGCTGATCAGCGCATGTGCCATCCAACCGGCCATTGACAGCCAGACCACAGTATACGTGGATAATTGGGTTAAGCGCAACCATCCGCAAATCTATGTTCAGCCCATGGGACCGCCCCCTGGACCATATTCGGCGCTTATTCTGCCATTTCGCGTTACGCAGGACATTGATTATTCACGCAGTCTCGGCACACAAATTACGGAAATGTTTTGGCAAGCCTGGACAGGTCAGGGTGTTTTCCCGACACTGTATTATGACCGTACTCGCGAGTATATCAATATTGAGCAGGCAATTGCCGAAGGCCGACGCATGGGGGTTAATGCCGTTGTCGTCGGAGATATTACCTATCTTATGTCCGGTGGATCTCGTGGCGAAACCGGTGTATCTTTGAAAGTGGATATATTCGATGTCAGCTCCGGACAACGCATCTGGTCCATGGCCCATGCCGGTCGCATGGAAGCCGGATTGAACCAAGATTATATTCTCTTCCGAAAAGTCGATCGCATGCCACTTGACCCGGTCTATTCCATCGTCACAGTTTTGGCGCGCGATATGGGCGACCTCATCAAGAACTGGAACTTTAGCCGTCCGGAACCTGATGAAGAATCTCAAGAGCTTATGCAACAGGAAATGGAACAAACTCCTCAGTCTCCGCCTCCGCCGCCTGCCAGCCAAAACCTCACCTATTAATGAAGTACGGCCGGGAAGACCATTTTCCCGGCCGTACTTCATGTCAGATCATTGACATCACCACGGGGACAAGCGCATCTTGCCCCCCTACCGAACCGTTCTTAATTGTGGTAGGCACGTTTTCCACATTACTAGAAAGGATACCCCCATGATCGGCATTTCCAAACTTTACTGCGGCACGGTGGAGCCTTCCGATGCCTTGCGCTACGGTCGAGGCTCGAAAAACCTGCCTTCGCATTTGTTACAATTCTCCAAGGACAAAAAACCGGTTGTTGTCTGGAATATGACCAGACGGTGCAATCTTAAATGCGTTCATTGCTATGCTCAAGCCACGGAAGTGGATGGAAAGGACGAAATAAGCACGGATAAAGCCAAGGAAATCATTGACGATCTGGCTGCATATGGTTCGCCGGTCATGCTGTTTTCCGGTGGCGAACCCCTTGTCCGTCAAGACTTGACTGAGTTGGCCAAACATGCCGTTTCCAAAGGCATGCGTGCCGTCATATCGACGAACGGAACGCTGATTACCAAAGAAAAGGCCAAAGAACTCAAGGAAGTCGGCCTTTCGTATGTCGGCATATCTTTGGATGGTGGCGAAGAAATTCACGACCGTTTCCGTGGGGTCCCCGGTGCGTTCAAGAAAGCCCTGCAAGGGATTGAGAACTGTCAGGCCGAAGGACTCAAAGTCGGTTTGCGCTTTACCATTAACCGGCGCAACCAAGGAGAGGTTCCAGTTCTGTTCGATCTCATCCGCGATCTTGAAGTGCCCCGCATCTGTTTTTATCACCTTGTGTATTCGGGACGCGGCTCCGAGCTGATCAAGGAAGACTTGGATCACGCGGAAACTCGGGCTATTGTCGACCTCATCATGGATCGCACCCGCGACCTGTTCAATGCCGGTCTGGAAAAAGAAGTGCTTACCGTGGACAACCACGCTGACGGGCCCTTCGTCTATTTCCGGCTGCTGCGGGAAGACCCGAAACGTGCAGCCGAAGTCATGGAGCTGCTGTCATACAATGAAGGCAACAACTCCGGACGTGGTATCGGTTGCATATCCTGGGATGGCCAGGTCCATGCCGACCAATTCTGGCGCAATCATACATTCGGCAATGTGCTGGAACGCCCCTTTTCGGCAATTTGGGACGACCCGAAGATTGAATTGCTGCATAAACTCAAGAATAAGAAAGCCTATGTCGGTGGCCGGTGTCGTGATTGCCGCTATCTGGAAATTTGCGGTGGCAACTTCCGTGCTCGCGCTGAAGCGTATCACGGAGACATCTGGGCCGAAGACCCAGCCTGCTACTTGACCGACGACGAAATTCGTAAAGATTAGGTCTAGATGATGCCTCCGGCAACTCTGCACTCACTTTGGGGATATGTTATATATCCCCAAAGTGAGTGCAGAGGCCCGTCCCCTTTTCAAAAACGTTTATCGGGATGGAACATCCGAAGACATCGCCTCCTCACACGTCTGACTCTCTGTGCCAAAGACAGGGAGCATTTTGTAAACAGTGAAAAGTTTCTTAAGCCGCTGGAGGCATCCCCATGGATTCATATTATTTTCACCGCGGCCGCAGGCTGCGTCGGACCGATGTACTGCGGTCCATGGTCCGCGAAACTGAAATTCGGCCTCAAAATCTTATTCAGCCGTATTTTGTCGTCGAAACAGACGATGCCAGCTATGAAAAGCCAATCAGCTCCATGCCCGGTCAATCGCAATTATCGATTCAAAAATGCGTGGAACGCGTTGGTCGTTATGTGGACAAAGGTCTGTCCTCAATCCTCCTCTTTGGAATTCCTGCTGAAAAGGATCCTGTCGGAAGCGGAGCCTATGCAGCGGATGGCATTGTTCAAAAGGCCATCGTAGCCATAAAAAAAGCCTACCCCGACCTTCTCGTCGTGACCGATGTCTGCTTGTGTGAATACACATCTCATGGACATTGTGGTCTGCTTGACGACGCAGGTGTCGTCCAGAACGACCCCACGCTGGAACTCTTGTCAAAAACCGCTGTCAGCCATGTCCAAGCAGGAGCAGATATCGTCGCTCCTTCCGATATGATGGACGGGCGTGTCGGAGCAATCCGCTCGGCATTGGACAAAAGCGGATTTACCGATACTCCAATCATGTCCTATGCGGTGAAATACGCATCGACATTTTACGGCCCGTTTCGCGAAGCTGCGGAAAGTGCTCCGCAATTCGGCGATCGAAAATCATATCAAATGGATCCGGCAAATGCTCGTGAAGCGATCCGAGAGGCTGAAGCCGACCTGGCTGAAGGTGCGGATTTCCTCATGGTCAAACCCGCCATGCCATATCTTGATGTCGTGCGACGATTGGCTGACTCCTATCCGACTCCTCTGGCCGCCTACCAAGTCAGCGGGGAATACTCCATGATTATGGCTGCCGTGCAAAATGGATGGCTGGATGAAAAAGGAGCCATCATGGAATCGCTGCTTGCTATCAAACGCGCTGGTGCGGATATTATCATCACCTATTTTGCTGAAGCTTTTTTTGATGGCTGGAAAAAATAAGATGACATTCATCTTGTCTATCTTCCAAAGTCCAGCCTAACCGAAGAAAGCGATATCTCCTTGTGCGGGATATCCTTGAAAACGTTGTTCTCTCCCCGGTACCCCCGGGAAAGAAGGATAGTGAATGCACCCAAAACAACATCCTCACGGAGCCCCGACGGGGCACCCGGGCAGTCACGATGTCAAAATGGCTGCTCAAAGAACCACTTTGGACGATGGCACCCCGGCAGCTCGGCTCATTGCCTGGGAAGTGACGCGGTCGTGTAACCTGGCCTGCAAGCATTGTCGGGCAGAAGCGCATTTAGACCCGTATCCGGGAGAATTTTCTACCGAGGATGCCAAGGCCCTCATTGATACCTTTCCCGAAGTCGGCGACCCTATTATTATCTTCACAGGTGGCGAACCGTTACTTCGGCCAGACATTTTCGAACTTGTCCGTCATGCCCGATCCAAAAATTTGCGGTGTGTCATGGCCCCCAACGGCACACTGGTCAATGATGAAGTCGCGCAAAAAATAAAAGAAAGCGGCATCGCACGATGCAGCATTTCAATAGACGGACCGGAGGCGGTCAGCCACGATTTTCTTCGCGGTGTACCTGGTGCGTTTGACGGGGCTCTGGCTGGTATTGAAGCACTGAAACGTGCCGGAGTGGAGTTCCAAATTAACACGACGGTCACCCGTGGCAATTTCAACAGTTTCAAAGATATTTTCAAACTGGCTGAAAAACTCGGTGCGGCTGCGTGGCATATTTTTCTTCTCGTCCCAACCGGCCGGGCCGCCCAACTCGGTGCCGAGGTCATTTCAGGCGAAGAATACGAAGAAGTGCTCAACTGGTTCTATGATTTCCGCAAAACCACGAGTATGCACCTTAAAGCCACCTGCGCTCCACATTATTATCGCATCATGCGCCAACGGGCGAAAGAAGAAGGACTGCCCGTCACGCCACAAACGTTCGGAATGGACGCCGTCAGCAAGGGATGTCTCGGAGGAACCGGTTTCTGCTTTATTTCCCATACCGGGCAGGTACAGCCGTGCGGGTATCTCGAACTCGATTGTGGACAAATCCGCGAAACACCGTTCCCGGAAATCTGGCGGAACTCACCGCAGTTTGCCAACTTCCGGAACCGCGAAGCATACAAAGGTAAATGCGGCCCGTGCGAATATCATAATGTTTGCAGCGGATGTCGTGCTCGCGCACATACCATGAGTGGTGATTATATGGCGGAAGAACCGCTGTGCGCGTATACGCCTCAAAAACTTCGGTAGAACACGTCTGAAAGGGACTTTTGTCTTCCTGCTGTATTGCGTGCAGCAACAAAGCTGATACAATACAAAAAGCGGTCGAAGCATGAAACTTCGACCGCTAAAAAATCTTGCGGATAACCACGAGGCGTTTATGCTTCGGGCTTGGTGCGAACCGTCGGTTTCACAACAGCACCGGAACGCAGGCAGCGAGTGCAAACCGTCACGGTTTTCACCTGACCGGTTTCAAGCTGGTGACGAACTTTAACCAGGTTCGGGTTGAAACGGCGTTTGGTCTTATTGTTGGCGTGACTGACATTATTTCCAGACTGCGGACGCTTTCCGCAATTTTCGCAGACTTTGGACATGGGGTGGCTCCTTTACATTGATCTATTGGGAAATGCGTCATAGGGACGCATACACTCTTTTCCAGCCATGGAGAACTCCGTCTCATACAGGTTTCACATTGAAAGCGCAAGTCGTTTTTTATTGACAAGTACCCAGTCAACGTTATAGCAAGTCGAGTTCCGCGAGGTCGTTATGATAGAATTCTGGTTTGACATCACCGATCTCCCGGCCGAGGGCCGGGAATTTTCTTTTTCCGACCCTTCGTTCTGGACGAAGGCGTTCGAGACATTTGGTGTTGGTAATACGGTTGTTTCCCCGCTCCAGGCTGATTTCTTCATAAGTCCTGAAGGCAGCGGCTACTTGATTCGAGGAAAATTGACCGGAGAGACGACGATACCATGCGACCGGTGCATGGAAGATGCACATGTTGTGATCGACCAGGATTTCGATCTGTTCGAAGAACTTCCCAACCCGGAAGAAGAACAGATTGAACCCTCGTTTTTGCGCAAACGTGGCAAGACGATCGAACTCAATATGGGAGAGATGGTCTGGGAACAGTATGTTTTGGCGCAACCTAGCAAACCGCTTTGCATGGAAGATTGCAAAGGGTTATGCCCGCAATGTGGTGCCAATCGCAACATTGAGTCGTGCGATTGTGAATCGACAGACGGGGATCCTCGGCTGGCGATTTTTCGCAATATGCAGTTAAACACGAAACAGTGAGCGGCCAAGTTTACCCCCCGCTCGCGTCGACGAAAAAAAGGAGTCCATCATGGCAGTCCCTAATAGGAAAATCTCCAAAACGAGAAAAAGAAAACGCCGCGCCAACCATCATGTTGATATCCCCAATGTTATCTTTTGTGAATGCGGCGAACCCACTCTGCCCCACCGTATCTGCCCGAGCTGCGGCATGTACAAAGGCCGGCAGATGCTGAGGAGCAATGAAGCCGAATAGCCGGCCGCGCATCGCCGTCGACGCCATGGGCGGGGACTTCGGTCCCCGTGTGGTTGTCCAGGGAGCTGTTGCAGCCGCCAAGACCAGAGCTATCGACGTCATTCTGGTCGGTGACAAACCGGCCGTCGAAGCCGAGCTTACGCGTTACGACACGCGAGGAGCAACGATCTCCGTGGTTCATGCCTCGGAAATCGCGGGAATGGAGGAGAAACCTTCCGAAACGTTACGGAAGAAGAAGGACACCTCTATTCAGGTTTGTTGCAACCTGGTGAGAACCGATGACGCCGACGGCGTGGTCAGTGCGGGAAACTCCGGCACCACGATGCTCGCCGCCATGTTTGGCATCGGACGTCTGAAAGGCGTCGATCGCCCCGGCTTGGCGACCTTCATGCCCACCGAGGCCGATCCCGTCGTTTTGATTGACGTCGGTGCTAATGTGGACTGCAAGCCCTACCATCTCATGCAGTTCGCTGTTATGGCCGATGTGCTTGCCAAAGCGTTACTCTCTCGACCGAATCCTGAAGTTGCGTTGCTCTCCATTGGCGAAGAAGAAGGCAAAGGCAACATGCAGGTCAAAGAGGCGTTCGAACTGTTTCGCGCCAGCAGCCTCAACTTTGTCGGAAACATTGAAGGCCGAGATCTCTTCACTGGAGATGTCGACATCATTGTTTGCGATGGGTTTGTTGGCAACGTTGCGTTGAAACTCGCTGAAGGCATGGCCTCATCCCTCGGGCGCTTGCTCAAAGGAGAGTTGCGCCGTGGCTTTTTTGCCAAGATCGGCACGACCTTGGCATTGTCTGCTCTGAAACGTTTTTCCGGTCTCGTCGATTATGCAGAATACGGCGGTGCCCCCCTTCTTGGCTTGCGCGGCATCTGCATGATTTGCCACGGCGCCTCCAATGCTAAAGCTATGACCTCCGCAATTGATATGGCCGCACAACTTGTCGCCCACGACGCTGTCAACCGGATCGAGGAAGGGCTTGCCCTTAATAAAGACCTCGAAGTCATCAAAAAGCGCCCGGCATAATACGTTACTGCAATCTTTATTTTACGTGGACAATTCCCATGACAAAAGCCCCTCGCATTCTCGGTATTGGCCATTATGTGCCTGAAAAGGTGCTCACCAACGCTGATCTGGAAAAATTCGTCGATACATCCGACGAGTGGATCACCTCCCGCACTGGAATCAAGGAACGACGCGTGGCCGCCGAAGGCGAAGCCGTCAGCGACATGGCCCTTGTGGCCTCTCGCCGGGCCCTCGAATCAGCCGGAATGACGGCCGATGACTTGACCCACATCATTCTCTGCACACTAACACCCGACTTTTTCTGCCCACCGGCAGCCTGCATTCTTGAAGAGAAACTCGGTGTGCGCGGCAAGGCTGCATTCGATCTCAATGCCGCCTGCTCCGGTTTCGTCAACGGCATTGAAACGGGCCGTGCATTTCTCAGCCTGCATGAAGACGCCAAAGTTCTCGTCGTCGCAGCTGAATCTCTCACGTCTCGCACCAACTGGAAAGATCGCACCACCTGTGTTCTGTTCGGAGATGGTGCTGGCGCAGTCATTTTAGGTAATGCCCCTCTCGAAGGCGCCAAGCATGACGCAGCAATCCAGGACGTTGAACTCAAGAGTGACGGAGCCTTTGGCCATCTCCTGACGGTCGGTGGCGGCTCAGCAGCACCGGCGAAACTGGGAGAAATAGTGGATGAACGCCATTTCATCCAAATGAATGGTCCCGAGGTTTTTAAAGTGGCCGTGCGCAGCATGGAAAGCGTCTGCCGGGAAGTGCTTGAACGCAACTCGCTCACAGCCGACGACATCGATTTCTTCATCCCTCACCAAGCCAACTATCGCATTCTCGACGCCGTGGCCCGCAAACTTGGTTTACCTGCGGAAAAAGTATGCGTCACCGTTGATCGCTACGGCAATTCATCGGCCTCATCCATTATTATCGCTCTTTCTGAAGCAGTGCATGATGGTCGAATCAAGCCGGGCTGCCGTGTACTCCTCGGCGTTTTTGGTGGTGGTTTTACATGGGGATCAGCCATTCTTCAGTTTTAATTCACAATTGTCACCCCTTGCCAATGCGCACTTTCGTTTTAAAGTATAGCCTTGGCCGCAAGGGGAACATGGTGCAAGATGGCCGTGCCGAAAGGAAGCGAACACCTTCCTCGGTCCTTTTTTCCATCTGACGATCCAATTGCAGTCGACGCGGCTTTAGGCTACAAGGCGGCCCAAGTCTGCGGAAGTCCGGTTTCAAACGCGGCGTTCTTCGTCGAAACATCGGAAAGTCATCATGAGTACAGATATCACCACCGCCCTCGTCACTGGAGGATCGCGCGGCATAGGCGCGGCCGTGGCGAAACGTTTGGCCAAAGACGGATTTCAGGTTTACCTGACCTATGTTTCCAAACCGGAACTGGCACAGGCCGTATGCGATGAAATCATCGCAGCGGGTGGAAAGGCTCAAGCGTTTTGTCTCAATGTCGCTGATCGACAGGCCGTGAGCACGTTTTTTGCCGACGAAATCAAAAACAAGGTCAAACTCGGCGTGCTCGTCAACAATGCCGGTATCACCAAAGACGGTCTGCTTATTCGTATGAAAGACGAAGATTGGGATAAGGTTATTGCCGTCAACCTGACGGGTGCGTTCACCTGTTTGCGTGAAGCCGCAAAAATCATGAGCCGCCAACGCAATGGCCGCATCATCAACATTGCGTCGGTTGTTGCACAATCGGGCAATGCTGGACAGGCCAACTACGTTGCCGCGAAAGCCGGTCTTATCGGACTGACCAAAACGGCCGCCCAGGAACTCGCCGGTCGTGGCGTCACCGTGAATGCCGTTACGCCAGGGTATATCGAGACCGATATGACGTCCGATCTTCCCGACGCCGCCAAAGATCAATTTATCACAAAAATTCCCGCGAAGCGTGCAGGACAGGCCGACGATGTGGCCGGAGCCTGCGCCTATCTCGCATCACAGGACGCCGCCTATGTGACGGGACAAGTTATTTCCGTCAACGGTGGCCTGTATATGTAGATCATCCCAAATACCACATCATCTGGAGGAATCGCCATGTCTGCTGCTGCTGAAAAAGTAAAAGAAATCATTGTGGATCAACTCGGTGTTAACGAAGACGAAGTCAAACCCGAAGTCAAATTTGTCGACGACCTTGGTGCCGACTCCTTGGACCTGACCGAACTTATCATGGCTATGGAAGAAGAATTCGGCGTTGAAATCGGCGACGAAGACGCCCAGAAAATCATCACCGTACAGAACGCTATCGACTTCATCGAGAAAAACGCCGGCTAATTGCCGCCATTTCTCCCATGGGCCGCCCGATGCGGTGATTGTTGTCTTCAAATGAATCGTACCGCCTGATGAAGACAGGTGGATATTCATCTCCCGATTGTTTTTGCACAATCGGAACCGAAGTCCGAAACAACCGCTGCGCGGCCGTCCCGACCGGGCGGGTTTTACAGTCGTTCTGTCTTGGCATGTCCGGTCGGCCAAGCCCTCATGAGGGAGAGACGTATCATGAGCACACATCGCGTTGTCGTTACCGGCCTTGGGGCCGTTACGCCCGTCGGGGCCGATCTCGAAACGAGCTGGAGCCAATTGATTGCCGGCGAATCCGGTGTTTATCCCATCGAATGTTTTAATGCAGAAGCATTTGAAACTCGGTTCGCTGCTCAATGTAAAGAATTCGATCCAGCAAAGTTTATTGAAAAAAAACAGGTCCGCCGTATGGATCGCTTCACACAGTTTGCTGTCGCAGCCGCTGCTATGGCGCTCGAAAACGCAAACTGGAGCATTCCGCCTGAAAATGCCCATCGTGTTGGCACGATTATTGGGTGTGGTCTTGGTGGGCTTGATACGATCGAGCATTATCACAAGATATTGCTTGAAAAAGGACCGAATCGCGTTTCGCCTTTTTTCATCCCGGTTCTCATCGCCAATATGGCTGCCGCACAAGTAAGCATCTCGACCGGAGCCAAAGGTCCGAACCTGGCTGCAACGTCGGCATGCGCATCAGGCGTCCATGCCATCGGATACGCGTACAGCGATATCAAACTTGGTCGATGCGACGCCATGATTTGCGGTGGCACGGAATCGACGATTACGCCGTTGGCCGTGTCGGGATTCAATGCTCTCAAAGCGTTGTCCACTCGCAACGACGATATGAAAAAAGCATCGCGGCCTTTTGATAAGGATCGTGATGGATTCGTTATCGGTGAAGGGTGCGGCATACTCATTATTGAGTCTCTGGAACATGCCCAAGCACGTGGAGCAAACATTCTCGCCGAAGTCGTCGGATTCGGTGCATCCTCGGATGCATACCACATGACGGCTCCGGACGAAGACGGTGCGGGCATGGCACTGGCTATGCAAGCGGCCATTCAGGACGCTGGTCTCACACCTGATGACGTCCAGCATATCAACGCCCATGGCACGTCCACCCCACTCAATGACTCCTGCGAAACCAAAGCCATCAAGACTGTATTCGGTAATCGGGCGCAAGATATTCCCGTGACGTCGAATAAGTCGATGATTGGCCATACATTAGGTGCTGCCGGAGGCATCGAATCGGTGTTCAGCGTTAAAACGATCACCGAAGGAATTATTCCCGCGACCATCAACCTGGAAAACCAGGATCCGAATTGCGATTTGAATATTGTTGGCAATACCTCCCTGGAAAAACAGGTCGACACGGTACTGTGCAACTCTTTCGGCTTCGGAGGCACCAACGGGTGCATGTTGTTTAAGCGGTTTACCGAATAATCGCGGCGCGTTTCGCCGCATTGAAAAACGCGCAGGCGACCGTCCTTCCCGGGACGGTCGCTTCCGCGTCTTCAAAGCAATTGATAACCAGACGGCATGTCACACCATGTCGACACAAGCCGAAAAGGCGGGACTCTCATGGAAGAACTCCTCATCCAGGACCCCGAGCTCGGGCGGGCCATCATCCTCGAAGTCGAGCGTCAAACCGGCAAGCTCGAACTGATTGCCTCGGAAAATTTCACCTCCACAGCTGTACGCCAGGCGCAAGGAAGCGTCATGACACACAAATACGCTGAGGGGTATCCCGGTAAGCGGTATTACGGTGGCTGCGAATTCGTCGATATTGCCGAGGACCTTGCTCGTGACCGCGCCAAAGAGCTGTTCGGCTGCGACTATGCCAACGTACAGCCCCATTCCGGTTCTCAGGCCAATATGGGCGTATATTTTGCCGAACTGACTCCTGGCGATACAATTCTGGGTATGGACCTGTCCCACGGCGGCCATCTCACCCATGGTAGCCCGGTCAACTTTTCGGGGAAGCTGTTCAATATCGTCTTCTACGGAGTCAAGAAAGAAACGGGGCAGATCGACTACGACCAGGTCGAAGAACTTGCTCGCGCCAACAAACCTAAAATCATTGTCGCTGGTGCCAGTGCGTACCCGCGTATCATTGATTTCGATCGCTTCCGCACCATTGCCGATGAAGTCGGTGCTAAACTCATGGTCGATATGGCACATATTGCCGGACTCGTTGCCACGGGTCTCCATCCGTCGCCCATCGGCAAAGCCCATTACACGACCACAACCACGCACAAGACGTTGCGTGGTCCCCGCGGCGGCATGATCTTGTCGAGCGAAGAATACGGCAAGACGCTGAATTCTCAAATTTTCCCCGGCATTCAAGGCGGTCCGCTTATGCATGTTATCGCCGCAAAAGCCGTTGCCTTCGGCGAAGCTCTTCGCCCCCAATTCAAAGCCTATCAGCAGCGTGTTGTCGAAAATGCGGCAACGCTGGCTAAAGTCCTGACCGATGCGGGATACAACCTTGTGTCCGGCGGAACCGACAACCATCTCATGCTTGTTGACCTGACAAACAAGGATGTCACGGGCAAAGATGCGGAAATCGCTTTGGATAAAGCCGGTATCACCGTGAACAAAAACACCGTCCCCTTCGAAACCCGTTCTCCGTTTGTTACCTCGGGTATCCGCTTGGGAACCCCGGCATTGACCACTCGCGGTATGGGCACAGCCGATATGGAACGTGTGGCCGGCTGGATCGATGCAGCCATCATCAAACGGGAAAATGAAACGGCGCTGGATGAAATCCGTTGCCAAGTGCAGGAATTCGCCAGACAATATCCGCTGTTCGCGTGGTAAAATGACGTGAGTAAACGACTCCCCTGGCCTGAATACTTCATGCGCATCGCCTTTCTTGTGGCCGAGCGCAGTACCTGTCTTCGCCGCAAGGTCGGGGCCATAGCCGTCAAGGACAAGCGTATCTTGGCCACCGGCTACAATGGTGCCCCGGCCAATACGGCCCATTGTCTCGACCAAGGATGCATGCGCGAGAAACTGGGCATTCCGTCGGGCCAGCGTCATGAACTCTGCCGTGGCCTGCACGCCGAACAAAATGTCATCATTCAATGCGCCGTACATGGTATCAGCATCCAAGACGCCGATATCTATTGCACGACGCAACCGTGTCTGATCTGTTCAAAGATGCTCATCAATTGCGGCATAAAAAACATCTATTTCGCTGAAGGCTATCCCGATGAGCTGTCTCAAGCCATGATCGAGGAAGCAGGAGTCCATGTTGAAGTGCTCTCAGCCGATTTTGACTGATCGCGAAGCCTATATGGCGCACGCTGTCAGCTTGGCCCGACAAGGTCTAGGGCCGACGGCACCGAATCCGTGTGTTGGAGCGGTTCTTGTGTCCGATGGTCGCATTGTGGCCCAAGGTTTTCATGAACGCTTTGGACAACCGCATGCCGAAGTGCGTTGTCTTGCCGATGCGCGCGAAAAAGGGGTGGATCCGAGCCAGTGCGAAATGTTTGTCACGCTCGAACCCTGCAATCACTATGGCAAAACCCCACCATGCACGCGAGCCGTTTTTGATGCCGGAATACGCAGTATTGCGATTGGATGCCTTGACCCGAACCCTGATGTAGCCGGTGGTGGCGCTGCGTTTCTCGAATCCAACGGCGTTCGTGTCGAAGTTGGCTTGCTATATGATGAATGCCGCGACCTGATTGATGATTTTCTCGTATGGAAAGACACAAAGCGTCCATACGTATTTTTGAAGATGGCAACCACGTTGGATGGTCGCATTGCCTGCCGCAACGGTCATTCTTCATACGTCACTGGTCCGCTTTCGCGCAAACGTGTTCATGAATTACGGGCCCGCGTCGGTGCAGTCATGATCGGTGGGGGGACACTTCGTGCCGATAATCCCGGTCTTGATGTACGCCTCAATCCCATGCCTGAGAATGCCAACGATCCGCTGGCTGTTATTGTGACAAGCAATCTTCCGGGAAAATCTGCCGCCCTTAAGCTCCTTGAGCATCGTCCGGAAAAAACAATCTTTTTCACGAACAATACGTCGGCAAGCCATCCCAATGCGACGCGACTGACATCCATGGGCGTCCGCGTCATTGCCCTGCCTCCGGCAACGTCCGAGGACGGCAACGACGAGTCCGGTCTTAACCTTGAATTTGGTCTCATCAAATTACGCCAGGAATACGGCGTGCACCACGTTCTTTGTGAAGGGGGCGGTGGACTTGCCATGTCACTTTTCGAAGCGGGACTCGTCGACGAAACACTCTTGTTCCAGGCTCCCAAAATTCTTGGCGATGACCAGGCTATCCCCGTATTCTATGGGCGTTCTCCGCTCCAAATGGATGAGGCTCTGCCCGTTCGCGTCACATCGGTTCAGCCGGTAGGCGATGATTTTCTTCTCACCCTCAAACGGCCGCGGTAACGCATGTTTACAGGACTTGTACAAGGAAAAGGACGCATTCAGTCTGTTGATTCCAGAGCCGGCCAGGCCCGGTTCCAAATCACATCGCTTTTTGCGCTTGATGCAACGGTTCCGGGTGAAAGTATCGCCGTCAACGGTGCGTGTCTTACCGTAGAAACACCCGGTAAAAATGCATTCTCCGCGTATGCTTCTGCCGAAACGTTGTCGCGAACGAACCTTGGTGCATTGCGGTCAGGTTCCATTGTCAATCTTGAACGCGCCTTGGCTCTTGGTGATCGACTTGGGGGACACCTTGTCAGTGGACACATCGACTGTTTGGCTACCGTCATTGCCATTGACAAAGTCGGTGAATCGACTCAATTCACCCTGAAGTATCCGGAAGAATATGGTTGTTTCGTTGTCGAAAAAGGATCGGTTGCACTTGACGGTATTTCCTTGACCGTCAACACCTGTGGCCCGGACTTTCTTTCGGTCAACATCATTCCGACAACGATTGCTGAAACGACCATTGGCGGATGGGCTCCGGGGGCACACGTCAATATGGAGACGGATGTCATCGGGAAATACGTCCAGAAAATGGTCGCTCCTTGGACAAAAACCCCTTCGCAAGATGTACAAGCCTCAGGGGGATTGACTGAAGATTTTTTACGAGAACACGGATTTTAAATTTTTCATTTTAATTGATTGGCCTTCGACGCGTGGAAAGCGTTGCCTTCTTTCCTTCCGCCCGAACAGATGCCATGGAAGCATCGGTCAATAAAGATTTTTACGACACATCAGGGCGTTAAGCGGTATTGTCCCCCCCGACACAGTTGCCCATGATGTCGTCAACAATTTTTTGCACCGTACAGAATACGACGGTGCAACACGATTTTTCAACGAGTCGTGACATGATGTAATGAAGCCCCGTCATTGCCCCTGTCCAACAGGTTTGGGGATGAAGGGTGATGAGGAGGGGGGGCCATGGGGGAGAAAAAGCGGAACGACCCCATTTCCTAAAAAGGAATTCGTTTCGTTTCACCTCCTCCCTGGCGACAGGAGGCCGCGTCCCGCCCCCTCAACGCACAACCTCAGTGAGGTATTGATATGGCTGTTTGTTCGATTGAAGAAGCCATTGCCGACATTCGGCAAGGCAAAATGATTATTTTAGTGGATGATGAAGACCGGGAAAACGAAGGCGATCTCACGATTGCCGCTGAAAAAATCACTCCCGAAATTATCAATTTCATGGCCACGCACGGCCGAGGTTTGATTTGCTTGAGCCTGTCTCCGGACTGGGTGGACAAGCTCAACCTCCCCATGATGACGAAGAACAATAAAAGTTCCTTCGGTACGGGCTTCACGGTTTCCATCGAAGCGAAAACCGGCGTTACCACCGGTATTTCCGCCTATGACCGGGCAACGACCATTCTTACGGCAGTTGCTGATGACGTCGTTGCCGATGATATCGTCACTCCTGGCCACATTTTTCCGTTACGAGCCAAAGAAGGCGGCGTTCTCGTGCGTGCCGGTCAAACCGAAGGCAGTGTGGACTTAGCCCGGTTAGCTGGCCTGAAACCTTGTGCGGTCATCTGCGAAATCATGCGCGAAGACGGCAACATGGCACGCATGCCCGACCTGGAAGAATTCGCCGAAAAGCACGATCTCAAAATCGCCACGATTAAAGATCTCATCCAGTATCGCATGAAATTCGGTTCCGTCACCGTCGAGCGCGTGGCTGAAGCTGAACTTCCGACGTGTTTCGGCGGCCATTTCAAAGCGATCGCATTTGAAACTGCAACCGATAACCAAACGCATCTCGCCCTGGTAAAAGGCGAAATCGATCCGGATGAACCTGTTTTGCTTCGCGTTCATAGCGAATGTCTCACCGGTGACGCACTTGGTTCCTTACGGTGCGATTGCGGTGGACAGCTCCAAGAGGCCATGCGCATGATTGATGAGGCCGGAAAAGGTGTCATCCTGTACATGCGCCAGGAAGGTCGCGGCATTGGCTTGGCAAATAAGATCAAAGCCTACAACCTCCAAGACAAAGGCCTGGACACGGTCGAGGCGAACAAACGCCTCGGTTTTAAAGCAGACTTGCGCGACTATGGTATTGGAGCACAAATTCTCGTGTCGCTCGGTGTGAGAAAAATGCGCCTTATGACTAACAACCCCAAAAAGATTGTTGGTTTAGAAGGCTATGGCCTGGAAGTGGTCGAACGTGTGCCCATTGAAATAGGAGCCTGTCCGCAAAACTTGTGCTACCTGCAGACTAAAAAAGACAAGATGGGCCATATTTTGAACCATCTCGACGACTAAATAATCATCCACGTGGAGTAAAACGCATGCTGCATATCAAAACCATTGAAGGACAGATGCAAGCGCAAGGACTGCGCTTTGGTCTCCTGGCTGCCCGATTCAATGATTTCATCGTAGACCGCCTGATCGGCGGTGCAGTGGATTATCTGACTCGCCACGGAGCCGACCGTGAAAATCTGACGATTATCCGTTTGCCCGGCGCGTTTGAAATGCCTCTGGCCGCCAAAAAGATTGCGGCATCGGGTAAATATGACGCGTTGGTATGCTTGGGCTGTGTCATTCGCGGTGCCACCCCCCACTTCGACTTTGTTGCTAATGAATGTGCCAAAGGCTTGGCTCAAGTCAGCCTTGATACAGGGGTTCCCATCGGTTTCGGTGTTTTGACAACAGATACGTTGGAACAAGCTATAGAACGCGCTGGCAGCAAAGCCGGCAACAAGGGTGTCGAAGCCGCTTCGGCTGTTTTGGAACTCACTCGGATTCTCGAACAGGTGTAATCGTTCTGATCGGGGCACAACGTCCCGTAATGTTTTCTCCCGTCCTTGGCTTTTATCATACCGAGGACGGGAAAAACCAACACGCCAACCAGCCGGTTGAAGCCGGCGAGGCATGTTTGTATGGTTAAGAAAAAAGTTGGGCAATCACGACGACGCGCTCGTATTCGCGCGTTGCAGGTGCTCTATTCCTTTGAATTCGCCGAAGCCCATAGTGCCGCCGATGTCGATGCAGCTTTGGAGCGCATCCCGTTGCATCCGGTCAATCCTCCCAAGGATCTTGATTTCGTACGCGAACTTGTCATGGGGGTATGGGGAAAAACCAGCGAACTCGACGAAATTATTGTTTCGTTTTCTCAAAATTGGCGACTATCCCGCATCGCCAAGATCGACTTGACGATTCTGCGTCTGGCTCTGTTCGAAATTTTGCATCGGCCGGATATCCCTTTACGTGTCGCGATCAACGAAGCTGTTGAACTTTCACGCGATTTCGGGGACGATAATTCCGGCGCATTTGTCAACGGCATTCTCGATGCCGTGGCCAAAGCCGTAGATCAGGGCCGTTTTTCCATTCAAAAAGGTCTTTAACCGCTACCACTTTTCCGGGGAACATGGTCATGAAACAGTATACGCCCGAAGATATCGAAGCCAAATGGCAAAACATTTGGAATGAAGGTGATCATTTTCACACTGACGTCGATTTGGACAAACCCAAATACTATGTTTTGGAAATGTTCCCTTACCCTTCGGGGCGGCTACATATGGGCCATGTGCGTGTGTATACCATCGGTGACGTCATTGCCCGAGTTCGACGCATGCACGGCTTCAACGTCATCCACCCCATGGGATGGGACGCCTTCGGTCTGCCCGCAGAGAACGCGGCCATCAAACATGGTACTCACCCAGCCAAATGGACATTCGAAAATATCGATACCATGCGTGCCCAGCTCAAACGCTTAGGCTACTCGCTCGACTGGAAGCGTGAGCTTGCCACGTGTACGCCGGAATATTACCGCCACGAACAGCTTTTCTTTCTAAAACTGCTCGAAAAAGGTCTTGTCTATCGCAAGAAAGCTCCACAAAACTGGTGTCCGGTTTGTCAAACGGTTCTCGCAAATGAACAGGTTGAAGAAGGCCTGTGTTGGCGTTGCGATACCGAAGTGGAACAAAAAGAACTGGCACAGTGGTTTTTCCGCATCACCGCCTATGCAGATGAATTGCTTGATGATCTGGGTATGCTCGATCAAGGATGGCCAGAGCGCGTGCTCACCATGCAGCGCAACTGGATCGGCAAAAGCATTGGTGCGGAAATCGACTTTGAGCTTGAATCTCCGACCGATGCCGGAAGCGAAAAAATTGCGGTCTTCACCACACGCCAGGATACGCTCTACGGCGCGACGTTCATGAGTCTGGCAGCCGAACATCCGTTAGTTCCGGAACTTATCAAAGATAAGCCACAGGCTGCTGAAGTCACGGCGTTTGTCGATAACGTCCGCAACATGGACCGAATCAAACGCGGCGCCGAAGACTTGGAAAAAGAAGGCGTATTCACCGGGGCCTATTGCATCAACCCGGTTACTGGCGCCAAAATGCCCATCTATGTGGCCAACTTCGTCTTGATGGGCTACGGAACAGGCGCGGTTATGGCCGTACCGGCGCACGATCAACGCGACTTTGATTTTGCCACAAAATACAAACTGCCCCTCAAGGTCGTTATCACGCCGAAAGACAGCGACAATGTCCTTGATCCGCTGACCATGGAAGCAGCCTATACCGATCCGGGGGTTCTCGTCGATTCCCAGGAATTTACAGGCTTGAATAATGACGAAGCCAAAGAAAAAATCGCTGATTTTCTCGAAGAGAAAGGATTGGGCAAACGCAGTGTCAACTACCGCTTGCGCGACTGGAACATTTCCCGGCAACGATACTGGGGTGCACCGATTCCGGTCATTTACTGTGACGAGTGCGGTGTCGTCCCGGTTCCCGAATCCGATTTGCCGGTCAAGTTGCCGCTCGATGTGAAAACTCGGGCCGATGGTCGCTCGCCTTTGCCCGACACACCGTCCTTTGTCGAAACGATTTGTCCGACTTGCGGGAAACCGGCACGCCGGGAAACCGATACCATGGATACCTTTGTGGAATCCTCCTGGTATTTCGCCCGCTACACCTCGACACATGTCGAGAATGCCCCCTTCGATCCGCAAGCCGTTGATTACTGGCTGCCTGTCGATCAATATATCGGTGGTATTGAACACGCCATTTTGCACCTGCTCTATTCGCGGTTTTTCGTCAAAGCCCTGCGCGATTTGGGATATCTGAAATTCGACGAACCGTTCATGAACCTGCTTACACAGGGGATGGTTATCAAAGACGGCTCCAAGATGTCGAAATCCAAGGGCAACGTTGTTGACCCCGATGAAATGGTCAACAAGTACGGCGCCGACACGGTACGCTTGTTCATCTTGTTTGCCGCACCACCGGAAAAAGATCTTGATTGGAGCGACTCCGGCATCGAAGGATCGGCACGTTTCCTGTCACGCGTCTGGAGACTCGTGACCGAAGAACTCGAAGACGCCCTGTCCCCCATGGATCCGTGCTACAGTTTCCCAGCCGATGTCTTGGAAAATCTGCCCGCGGAGTACAAAGAATTACGTCGACGCGAGCATGCTTGTGTCGACAAGGTCGCCAAGGACATCCAGAATCGCTTTCAGTTCAACACGGCTATTTCAGCGATCATGGAACTCATCAACTTTCTCTACGGCAACCTGGAGACATTCAAGGCCAATCCCGACGGTATGCAGGTCGTGTCCTCGGCCATGGCCTCGGCCTTGACCGTGCTTTCTCCCATGGCACCCCATATGTGTGAAGAACTGTGGCAAGCCATGGGACACACACGCCGCCTTGCCGACGAACCCTGGCCCACCGTAGACCCCACCGCTCTGGTGAAGGACGAAGTCACCGTGGTGCTGCAGGTCAATGGCAAGCTGCGCAGTAAGATCACGGTGCCTGCCGACGCCGGAAAAGACGCTATTGAAGCGGCCGCCATGCAAGATGAGCATATACTTCGCCACATTGAAGGGAAAACCGTTCGCAAAGTCATCGTTGTGCCGGGCAAGTTGGTCAACGTTGTGGCGAATTAAAAACGAAGAGTGCCTCCGGCGGATTAAGAAACTTTTTGAAAAAAGTTTCTTAATCATCTTCAAAAACTTTAACTGGTTGCACGAGAGCTATTGTCTTGAGCCGTATGTCTGGCTCCAGCCCAGCGTGCTCAGATAGATGTTCTATCATACTGATCGTAACGCCGAAGGACCACTGCGGGCCTTCGGCGTTTTTCTTGAGAGGCCGGGTCAACATCGAACCGATTCATCACGCTCTTGCATTGATGGTCAGTAATCGCCTCCCAACACGCCCTTGCATGGCCATCTCCTCCAAGGCATCGACAAGAAAGCTCACGAGGCAGCCGGCCAATTCCATATTTTCGTCATTCTCCCCGAAAACGGCGATTTCCGTATCCGGCAAAGCCACAAGTGGCAAGGTCTCGCTCGCATCCACGCCATCTTGAGACTAAACATCTAGGGCGTTTATCGTTTATGTTGAACAACTTGAAATTCCGACAGATATGCCGTTCATTTCAAATCATACTGTAACCATTTAAAGTTTTTGAAGATTATCAAGAAACTTTTTCCAAAAAGTTTCTTGATCCGCCGGAGGCATTCTTCCGTTTCACTGAAAAACGCTCTAGGCCCACCTTTCCCCAACAATATTCACGGTACAGACCTTCGGAGTTTGCATGAAAACAATGTTCGACAAGACGCATATCGGTTCAATGGCATTAAAAAACAGGTTTATCCGCTCCGCCGTGTATGATGGCGTTTCGGATGCAACAGGACACGTGACGCCGCAGCTCTGTACAGTCTATTCCAATTTGGCCAAGGGTGGTGTCGGGACTATGATTACCGGACTGTGTGCTGTGACGGATGTTGAGCAGCTTCTTCCCGGCCAAATGGGGATATATGACGATTCTTTTATCGATGACTATAAACCCTTGGTTCATGGAGTTCATGAGCACCATGCCAATATTATTCTTCAAATCGCGGCATTAGGGCCACAAACCATCACCGACTCGGACGCATCGAAAGTCATGTGGGGGCCGAGTCCTATCATGGATGGAGCGTTCCACAATACACCTCACGCAATGCCCAACGACATGATTTTATTTTTTCAACAGGCTTTCGCCGATGCCGCGCGGCGAGCCCAGGCGGCAGGATTCGATGGTGTACAAATTCATGCAGCGCACGGTTATCTGTTAGGACGATTTCTCTCGCCTCACTATAATCGGCGATCGGATGAATACGGAGACTCCATTGAAAATCGCAGCCGAATGCTTCGAGAAACCTACGCTGCAGTTCGCGCCGCTGTCGGCCCACAGTACCCGGTCTTCGTAAAAATCAACTGCGATGATTTCATGGATGGAGGCATGCCCTTTGAAGAGTGCATGTACGTTTGTCAGGAACTCGACCGGGAAGGAATCGACGCCATTGAAATCAGCGGAGGCAGTCGGTCCTCACGGGACAATGAAGGATACGCGAGAAAAATCGACGCCAATGGTGAAGCCTATTTTGCGCAATACGCCAAGCGCATCAAGTCCAACGTCAAAGCCCCGGTTATCAGTGTTGGTGGTCATCGCAACCTCCAAACCATGACGAGCATGCTCAACGACGATTCCATGGACTATCTGGCGCTAGCCAGACCATTTATTTGCGAAAACGATCTTGTCGCACGCTGGAAAGCCGGTGATACCGCTCCAGCCCAATGTATTTCGTGTAATACCTGCGCCAAACCTGGTCCGAAAGTTTGCATTTTTCATAAGAAAGCCGCAGAGGACGCAAGCTGAAAAAACGCAAGAAAACCAAAGTTGATTTTTTTTTGAAAAAAATACTATTTTTCATTGACACGCCCCCCTCTCAGAGATAGAAGGTCGATCTCGCAACGACGAACAGGACCGTAGCTCAGGGGGAGAGCACTTGCTTGACACGCAAGTGGTCAGGAGTTCAAATCTCCTCGGTCCTACCATACCAATTCAGGGAGGCAATTTGCCTCCCTTTTTTTATTGCAAAATCGCATGCTTGCCATGAGATCACTCAAAACGTTCGCCTCATGGCTCCAAAAGTATTCATTCAAAACTTACCATTCTTATATGGGATTTTTCTGCTATTGAATTTTCGTCCCAATTTTAAAAATAATCCTTGACCTTCCCCACTCCATCCATGTAATTCGCACCCGCCAGCACTGACAAAAAGTCGACATATATTCGCCCCAATTCTTTCCGGGAACATTTTTAGTTGACTTTGGGGCTGGCTTGGGGCATTTAATCCGTTCCCTGATTTTGTTCACAGGACCGTAGCTCAGGGGGAGAGCACTTGCTTGACACGCAAGGGGTCAGGAGTTCAAATCTCCTCGGTCCTACCACATGATCTTCAAGGGAGGCCAATGCCTCCCTTTTTTATAGCACTTAACGTTTTTTTGCCCTGAAAAAGGAGCTATCACGTGCAGATTCGGGTTGCGGACAAAGCCATAGACCTCAGCGAAGGCGCAACATGCGCCAGCGTTTTGGCTGAAGGTTTGTCCAAAAAGCAATTCAAGAATACGGTTGCCGCCAAATGTGGCGAAACAATTTTCGATCTCGACCGGCTTATTCCGGCGGGATGTGACGAGCTTGTTCCCGTATTCGCCGATACCCCCGAGGGCCTGGACGTTATTCGGCATTCGGCCGCTCATATTATGGCCGAAGCCGTGAAGACCCTTTTTCCCGAAGCCCAGGTCACTATCGGACCAGCTATCGAGAACGGTTTTTATTACGATTTCGCCTATAAGCGGCCCTTCACACCGGAGGACCTCGAAGCGATCGAAGCCGAAATGGAACGTATCGTCGGCCGCGACCATTCCTTCACTTGTCGTCTCGTCTCCAAGGATGAAGCGTTGTCCTTGTTTAAAGACATGGGTGAAGAGTATAAATTGGAGATCATCAACGACCTCGGACAAGACAATTACAGCTTGTATTCCCAAGGGAACTTCACGGACCTTTGTCGTGGTCCGCATATTCCGCGCACGGGAATGCTGAAAGCCGTCAAGCTGCTGTCCGTAGCCGGTGCGTATTGGCGTGGGGATGAAAAGAACCCTATGCTGCAACGTATCTATGGAACGGCGTTTGCCAATCCCAAAGATCTCAAAACGTATTTGCATCGCATCGAAGAAGCGAAAAAGCGTGACCACCGCCGGCTCGGCACGCAACTTGACTTGTTCAGCTTCTCCGAAGAAGCCGGTCCGGGTATGGTGATCTGGCATCCTAAAGGTATGCTCGTTCGCACCATTCTCGAAGATTTCGAGCGCAAAGAACATTTGAAGCGCGGCTACCAGATCGTGCAAGGCCCACTTATTCTCAAACGGGAACTCTGGGAGCGCTCGGGTCACTATGAAAATTACCGTGAAAACATGTACTTCACGGAAATTGATGAGCAGGCCTATGGCATCAAACCCATGAACTGCTTGTCGCACATGCTCATTTATCGTTCGAATATTCGCAGTTACCGCGATTTACCCCAGCGCTATTTCGAGCTTGGCATGGTGCATCGCCATGAAAAGTCCGGCGTACTCCACGGGTTATCGCGAGTTCGTGCGTTCACGCAGGATGACGCCCACATCATTTGTCGGCCAGATCAGCTCCTCGAAGAAATCACCGGTGTCATACAATTCGTCAAAGACGTCGCCGGACTATTCGGTTTTGATTTCGAGCTTGAACTGTCCACACGGCCGGAAAAATCTATCGGCTCTGACGATGATTGGGAACGCGCCACCACAGCCTTGACGGATGCACTTGAGTCCGTTGGTTTGCCGTACGAAATCAACGCAGGCGATGGCGCTTTTTATGGTCCGAAAATTGACATCAAGCTACGTGATGCTTTAGACCGGAAATGGCAATGCGCGACTGTGCAATGCGATTTCACACTGCCTGAACGGTTCGATTTGCATTATATCGGCCAAGATGGTGAGCGACATCGGCCTGTTATGCTACACCGCGTCATTCTCGGATCGGTCGAGCGATTCCTTGGAATCCTTATTGAGCACACTGGAGGAGCTTTTCCAACGTGGCTTGCTCCCACCCAAGTGCGTATTTTGACCGTCACCGACGCCCAAAATGATTTCGCCGAAGCCTGTCATAAAACGTTGCAAGGCGTCGGTCTACGGGTTGAAGCCGACACCCGTAATGAAAAACTCGGCTACAAAGTCCGTGAGGCGCAGGTGGAAAAAATTCCCTATATGCTGGTTATAGGGGACAAGGAAGTGGCCGACAATGTTGTCAATGTCAGGTTGCGCACCGGCGAGAATCTCGGAACCAAGACCATTGATGAGGTGGTCGACATGATTCGCAACGATTGCCTGGAACCATTCAAACGCGGAGGCATGAGCTATAGTTTCTTCTAGCGAAGTCCGTCGAAATAATCGAATTCGCGCTCGCCAGGTGCGGGTGATTGCTGACGACGGGGAACAACTCGGTATTTTGCAAACGCAGGAAGCGCTGCGTATTGCTCAGGAAAAAGGCCTTGATCTTGTCGAGGTTGCTTCCGGGGCCGAACCACCCGTTTGCCGAATCATGGATTATGGGAAGTTCAAGTACCAGCAACAGAAACGGCAACAGGAAGCCCGGAAAAAGCAGACCACTATCCAACTCAAGGAAATTAAGGTCCGCCCAAAAACCGACGAGCACGATTATCAAACAAAGCTCAAGCATATCCGGCGATTTATTGAAGCCGGTGATCGCTGTAAAGTAACCGTGTTTTTCCGTGGCCGTGAAATTGTTCATAAAGACAGGGGATTAACGATCCTGAACCGGGTGATTGAAGATCTCAAAGAAATCGCCAAGGTTGATCAACCTCCCCGCTCTGAAGGCCGCACCATGAACATGATGTTGGCCCCGACAGCGAAAAAGAAATAACCGACCGGATTCGGTCGCGCCCATATTCCAAGGAGGACGCACCATGCCTAAAATTAAAACGAACCGCAGCGCGGCCAAGCGCTTTACTGTGACCGGCAGCGGCAAATTCAAACGTCGTAAAAAAAATCTGCGCCACATTCTTACGAAGAAGGCCTCTAAGCGGAAGCGTCAGCTTGGCAAGGCTACATTGGTCGATTCGACCAATGAAAAGGCTGTGCGTCGACTGATGCCGTACTGCTGCTAGTCGTTTTTCATCGCCAGATATCAGCTCCGCTGGCGCCGTTATAGCCTGCGGAGCGTTTTTTTCGTGAACCGAGGAGGAAGCAACCATGCGTGTAAAACGTGGACAAGCCGCCCATAAACGGCATAAAAAATATTTGAAGATGGCCAAAGGCTACCGCGGTGGCCGTTCTAAATTGTATGAAACCGCACGTGAGACCGTCGAACGCGCCCTGGTCTACGCGTATCGTGACCGGAAGACCAAAAAGCGCGAATTCCGTAAGCTGTGGATCATCCGCATCAATGCAGCTGCTCGCTTGCATGGCCTGAGCTACAGTGCGTTCATGCGTGGCCTGTCGCTGGCTGGCGTTGAGATCAATCGCAAAATGCTGGCTGACATGGCTGTTCGGGAGAAAGAAGGTTTCGCCAAACTCGCGGAAGTGGCCAAAGCGAAAATGCAATAACCCCGTTCACCCGCACAACCAAGGGATACCGACGTGTCGGATCTGTTTCACGACCTTCACAACCTGGTCGAGGAATGCCGCGAGCGCCTCGACCAGGTTTCATCGTTTGAGGACCTCGAAGACGTTCGAGTGGCGTACCTTGGCCGTAAAGGCGCGCTTGCCGCCGTATTAGCTCGTTTGCCCGAACTGTCTCCTGAGATGCGGCCAGAAGCCGGCAAAGCCGCCAATACCGCAAAAAATACGCTGACGACCCTTCATGCCAAGCGCATAGAAGAACTCAAGCGTTCACAATCAAACGCATTTCTTTCTTCTTTTGATCCGGCCATGCCCGGGCGTGCGCCTCATTCGGGCAGCCTGCACCCCATTACGCTCGTCATGAACGATATCTGCACGGCATTCGCCGGTCTCGGCTTTGATATTGTCATCGGTCCCGAAATCGAGACCGATTATTACAACTTCGAAGCACTCAATTTTCCCCCTGAGCACCCAGCCCGGGACATGCAAGATACCCTCTATATTGGGACTGATACGCTCCTTCGAACGCACACGTCTCCACTTCAGGTCCGGACGATGTTGTCTAAGACACCGCCTGTTGCTGCGATTGCTCCTGGCAAAGTCTATCGTCGTGATTCGGATTTGACGCATACCCCCATGTTTCACCAAATCGAGGGCTTTCTTGTCGATAAAAATGTGAGCATGGCCGATTTACGTGGAGTGCTGACGGCGTTTGTCCATCGCGTATTCGGCACCGATACCATGGTCCGTTTCCGACCGAGCTTTTTCCCATTCACCGAGCCAAGTGCCGAGGTCGATATTTCCTGCACCATGTGTGCAGGAAAAGGCGTTACCGCTGGCTCAACGTGCCGAGTCTGTAAGGGAACCGGCTGGCTCGAAATCCTTGGGTGCGGAATGATCGATCCCAATGTCTTTACCTCTGCCGAATACGATCCGGAGGTATGGACAGGATTTGCTTTTGGCATGGGTCTCGAACGCATCGCCATGCTGAAATATGGTATCGGCGATCTCCGTATGCTTTTCGAAAACGACACCCGCTTTTTACGTCAATTTGCGTGATGAAGCGTTTGCCTCCAACGGTCTGAGGAAGAGGGTCGGGAAAGAGAGGAGACTCCCCTTTTGAGGAAAGAGGTTTCCCCTCTTCCTTGCCCCTTCCCCAGAGCCCCCTCTCCCCTCCCATCACCTCCTCTTTTCAAACCTTTTTAACGGGGGTGTGAATCCTGGGGCCACCGTGAATAGGCATTCGGAAACACATTTGTGTTACGTATGTTGCAAACTGCATGGATACGCAGAATACAAAACAATTAACGTAAATCGTTTTTGAAGATGCTCTGTACTCACGTTTCTTGAACTTTTTATAAAGATGTGAGTGCAGAATCGCCGGAGGCATTCTTCTTCTTTTTTCTTACGTGCTGGAGGCAATAATGCTTTTAAGTTTGAACTGGTTGCGTGAATTTGTCCCATATACGGGATCGATCCAGGAATTGGCCGACCGCCTCACTATGCTCGGTCTGGAAATGGAAGAGATCATCCGGCCATTTCAAGATATCGACGACGTGATTGTTGGGCATGTCACGACCCGCGAATCGCACCCCGATGCAGACAAACTGTCGGTGTGCACAGTGGATGTGGTTGCAGACGAACCATTAACCATCGTTTGCGGCGCGCCCAACGTTGCTGCTGGCCAAAACGTCCCCGTCGCCACGGTTGGAACGGTTTTGCCTGGTGACTTTAAAATCAAGAAAAGTAAAATTCGTGGTGTCGTCTCGCTCGGCATGATCTGCTCGGAAAAAGAACTCGGTCTGGCCGAAGAATCTTCCGGCATCATGGTGTTGCCGGAAGATCTCAACCCCGGAGAAAAACTGGTTGATGCTCTTCGCCTGGATACCGAAGTCCTTGACGTGGGTGTCACGCCAAACCGTCCCGACTGTTTAAGTGTCATTGGCCTTGCACGTGAAATCGCGCTTGCATTCAATTTACCAATGACCCTACCTGCAGTCCATGTCCCTGAAGACGGTCCCGACACCTCTGATATTATATCCATTGAAATTCCCGATCCTGATACTTGCCCGGTTTTCCAGGTACGTGCACTTGAAGACGTCACCGTTGGGCCGAGTCCCGACTGGTTGCGTTGGAGACTTCTTGCAGTGGGACAACGTCCCATCAACAATATCGTCGACGTCACCAACTACGTGCTCATGGAACTTGGGCAACCGCTGCATGCCTATGACTTCGATCTGCTGAAGGGCAATATCATCGGCGTTCGTCGGGCAGAAGAAGGACAAAAATTCGTCACTTTGGATGATCAGGAACGCACACTGACCGCCAAAGATATGATTATTTTCGATGCTGAGCGCGCTGTCGGTCTCGCCGGTGTCATGGGTGGTGCCAACTCGGAAATGCAGGCCAGCTCTACTCGCGTTTTGCTGGAATCTGCGGTTTTTCATCCACCAAGCATCCGGCACACGGCTCGCCGACTCGGCTTGTCCAGTGAAGCATCGTACCGTTTCGAGCGCGGCGTGGATCAACCCGGATCGCGTTTTGCCTTGAATCGTGCCGCAGGCCTGATGCATCAAGTTGCTGGAGGACAGGTTCGTCCTGGAATTGTGACCAATGAACCGTCACCATGGACAGAAACGCCTATCACATTTCGACCGGCCCGCGCAGCCAGTCTACTTGGCATAGATTTGGATGAAGAATTCTGCCGCAAGACGTTCGTTGCTCTTGGCATGACCGTGGAGTGCAAAAGTGATTCGTGGACAGTCACGCCTCCGCCGTTTCGCCCCGACCTTGAACGGGAAGTCGACCTCATCGAAGAAGCAGGTCGTGTCTACGGTCTCGATCGTATTCCGGCAATTCTCCCTGCTATTACAAAAGACATTGACGATCAGTCCGCCACGGAGAATGACTACAGCTTCGCCAACCGCCTGAAGACATGGGCTGTGGGCAAAGGATTCAACGAAGCCATCAACTACAGTTTCGTCGGACAAACCGATCTTGATCTCTTTGCAATCCCGGACGATATCCGTATTCCCGTTGCCAATCCGTTGTCTGAAGATCAAAATGTCATGCGGCCTACGCTGATTCCTGGACTCATGATGAGCGTGCGACAGAATATGTCGCAGGGAAATACCAATCTCCGTCTTTTTGAAGTGGCAAGAGTTTTTCATGCAGCTCCTCAAAACGAAACCGGGGCCTTCGAACCAACCCGTATTGGCCTTGTTCTCTCTGGTAGACGAAATCCCAATGCATGGCCCTGGCCCGATGAAGAATGCGATTATGCCGACCTCAAGGGTGTTGTCGAAAACCTCCTTACAACTTTCGGACACGTAGACCCAACGTTTACCCTGAAAACGGATCACCCCTGGTTGGAGCCATGCGTTGTTGTATCAACCGCTGCGGGTGAACTTGGTGTCATGGGCCGTGTTATGCCCGATATTGCAGACAGCTTCCTTGCCCGTAAGAATGTCTGGGTTGCAGAGCTTGATGCCGATCTGCTCGCTTCTGTCTGGCGAGACCACGTCGTAAAATTCGTTGCTTTGCCCAAATATCCGCCAGTTAAACGTGATATTACGCTCATCGCTTCCGTGACTTTAAGCGTGGCCAAAGTGTTTGAAACCATCAACAGCGCTCGCATTCCAAATTTAGATGATACGACGTTGATTGCAGTCTACCAACCCGAGGATAATACCGAAGAACGCAATCTGAGCTTCCGATTGACGTATCGCCATCCTGACAAGACGCTCAAAGACAAAGAAGTCGATAAACTTCATGCCAAATTGGCCGATAGCCTGACGAGCGCCCTGCCCGTTCGATTCTAATTCTATTCCATTCTATAGATAACGCCGCCGTGAGCCTCAATTCGGGCTCACGGCGGCGTTTTGTTGTTTCAAAATGCTATGCTCCGCTGTGTCTCTGATGAATAAGAAGTACATTACAGAGTAATACAAAAACTTCAGCGTTATTCTCTCTTGAGCAAAAGAATGGGCCGCGGGAATCCCGCGGCCCATTCTTTTCTAAAGCGCGCCCGCGCTGATCAGGGAGGACAAATACAAACTATTTTTTGGTGGGAGTAGTACCCGGCTTTTTCTCATCGGCCTTATTATCCTGGTTTTTCGCAGAAGTTTTGTCATCGACCTTGGCAGGTTGCTGAGCGGTCTTTTCAACAGCTTCTTTCGCCATGGCTTCAGCGGGCTTGGTGACGACAACTTCTGTTTCGACGGCTTCAGGAGCAGGTTCAGGCTCTTTGCAAGAAATCGTGAAAGTCTCGGTCGTATCTTGAACAGATTCTTCCGTCCAAGACAGTTCGATGGTCAGTTTTTGCTTATTCTTTTTCGTGGTCGCTTCAACTTCAAAATCAATGGAATCCGTGGGCTTCAGCGTGACATGGTCGTCATTTTTCTGAATGCAAATCGTGCGCTCTTTGAAGCTGGCCAAAATGTCTTCAAGAAAATAGACGATGGCCTGATATTCCATGTTTCCTTTCAGTTCGATACCTTTTTTGCTCATGTTCTTTTCCTTCTCCATTGTTTCTTATGGATTGTGTGTGATGACAGACGGCAATATTATTGCATTATGCGTTAGCTTTCGCTGAATTCTCACCTGTTTTTTTCTCGCCGGATGCAGTGCTTCCATCTGACTTAATTGGCGTAACGTGCGCCCCAGGCTTGATGGCCACATCAGCCGCAGCCTTGGTTGCAACTTCGGCTTTCGGTTTCGCCACGACATCTGATCCAGAACGAACGGCGATAGCATCGTCAGCCTCGTCCTGCGCTTCACTTTCTTTCCGTTTTCCTCGCGGTTCACCAAGAATCTCAGATAATTTTTTTTCCGCTTTTTTTAAAAATTTTTCCAAGGCTTTGTTTACCGCTGTATCGACATCGAGTTTTTTATCGATAGCTTTCGCTCGTTCTTTCGCCAACTCGAGCCGTTCAGCAATGTCCGATTCAACGTTAAAAATCATTCGCTTGATTTCTTTATCTTGCTTGAATATCGACATATCCCCTCCTCGTTTATGTCAAAAGCTGTACGCATCTTGTACGACAATTATTTTTTTGTAAACATATTTTTTTGTAATTTGTACAAATTATGTACAGCATGAACACGCTTGATTTCTCTTAAAAAAACGCTAATACATCAAAATACAAAGGTTTTACTTTGTTGATACAGACAAAAAACATGGAGTTTTTTATGAAAGATGGCATTGATATCATTTTCAAAATCGGCATTTTGGCTATCCTTGCCGGTTTTCTCATGCTTTACGCCAAGTCATCCGAAAACGGTCGATACATCGCTGTTTTTGAAGAGCAGCAAGAATTTATCGTCGATTCACGGACCGGTGTTATCTACCAAGGAGGATTTGCTATGGACCACATCCACGGCAAGGAAATTGACAAACCCACAGAATAAGAGTTTATGCTTGCATTCACGGTCCAGCTTGACCGGGCTCTTTGCTTCCTTTACTCCTCCACCATACGATGTTCAGGGCTGCCCGCCTGAGCGGTTGGCCCTTTTTTGCATTCTTCTTCGGGAATGCACCAATAAACCCCAGGGTTACGCTCATATTTTATACCAAGCATGTTATGAACATCACCACAGCCATTCTCCGCTACCTTCAATGTACTCATCGCGCATCTCGCATTGACGACCCCGTCTTTCTCGCGGCCGGTGAATATAACGCCAATTATCTTGTTCATCTTGATGGGCGCGATATTGTTTTTCGAATCAATCATGGCAGCCAACTCGGCCTGAGCAACCAAATCGAATACGAATTCCACGTTCTTGAAGCAGTTGCTCCTTCGGGTGTCACCCCCCAGCCCTACTGGTACGATGTCGCCCCCGAGAAACAGTTCGGGCTCGACAAGGGATGCCTGGCAATGGAATATATTCCAGGCCGTGCTCTTCAATATGAGCGCGACCTTACACGAGCCGCCGACATCTTTGCTCGCATTCATGCTTTGCCCACAGTGCAGGCAGCCCCTCACCTCATTCATCAACACCACCCCATCGCCGATATCGCTCGTGAAAGCCTGGGACTTATCCAACGTTTTCCTGATCATCCTCGCGACGCGGAACGCTCCAAACTACTGGACTATCATGATACAATTATAAAATTGGCCGATGAAACTTCCCATATATTCAAGGCTGATACGGATGTGATTGTGAACACGGAAGTGAATTCCGGTAACTTTCTCATCTCGCCGGAACGAGCCTGCCTTGTTGATTGGGAAAAAGCGGTGATTTCAAGTCGCTATCAGGATCTCGGACACTTTTGTGTTCCAACAACGACATTATGGAAAACCGACCATAAACTTTCAGCAAAAGAAAAAGAGACATTTCTCTGTGCCTATCGATCCGGCCTCCTCGAACACGAAGCACAGAATGTTCCGGAGCTCGATGTACTCCGTGAAGGAACAGCCCTTCTTGAGCGCACGATTTTACTTCGCGCTCTATCGTGGTGTTTTATGGCATGGTATGAATACACTCAGGTCGAGCGTTCTCTGAAAAACGAAGAGACGTTTCGAAAAATTACGTCCTACCTGGATAATATGGAATGGTTTTTCGCGTAGACAATCTCAGCAAGCAATTTCACGGGAAGACCGTTTTCAACAACGTCAGCTTTCTCGCTGAACCAAATGAAATCATTTCGATCATTGGGCCATCCGGTGTCGGAAAGACAACACTCCTCAATATTATCGCCGGGCTGGATACACCCACCAGTGGAAAGGTAACCTTCACCCGTCCACCGTCAAAAGCACATCCAGTCATTCTTGTTTTTCAAGATTACGTTCTTTTTCCGAGCCTTACGGTTCGCCAAAACATAGGTTTCGGTTTGACCGCCAGACACCTCCCCAAAGCCGAAATTCAGTCCCGCGTCGCCTCCATGCTCGACGCGTTTCACCTTTCCGATATGGGCGATACCTATCCAGCCACGTTGTCAGCCGGCCAGAAACAACGGGTTGCGCTCGCTCGTGCCATGGCCGTCGAACCATCCGCCTTACTTCTTGACGAACCTTTTGCCAATCTTGATCGAAACCTCAAAGCCGAAACCGCGCAATTCATTCGTCAAACCCAAAAGGCGTTTGGCATAGCGACGGTAAGTGTTACTCATGACCTTGCTGAAGCATTTATTATGTCTGATAAAATCGGTATTCTACTCGATGGATGCTTGCAACAATTCGGCAGTGTCGCCGACATCTATCACAACCCACGAAATCTCAAGGCTGCATCCTTCCTCGGGCCGGTCAATGCCATCCCTCCCCAACTTCTCTCCTTCCTGGACACGCCCATTCCTCTGGAAGACAACAATGGCATGGTCTATGCCAGACCCGAAGGGTTGCGCCTACATCCGGATCCCAACGGACCGGCAACTGTGTTGGAAGTGCTTTTCGTCGGGCATTATATCCAGTATAAAGTCCAACTTGAAACTGTTACATTGACAATCTACGGACTCAGTCAGGAGGCCGACGTCGGCGACCACGTGCGTATCGAACTTGTTCGCACAATCACTGCCTGAACCACCGTTAAACGCCGGCAACGCCATCAAAGAGAGGAAAACATGTATCGATTTATCGCTTTATGTTTGACCATGTGGCTTCTGTGTTGCACGAGCCTTAGCTATGCACAGGACCAGCAGAAAGACCCTTTTAAAGATTCCTCTTTTGCCCAAATCGAAGAAGCGGCGAAAGGGACAACAGTCGCTTTTTACATGTTCGGCGGTTTTGCCGATGTCAACAAATGGATCGATGGATATGTCGCAAAGGAACTAAAGAGTCGTTACAATATAACATTGAAACGCATTCCCATGGATGCAGCCGTATTTGTATCGAAACTGTTGACTGAGAAAACAGCAGGGAAAAAAAACGGCGTTATTGATTTGCTGTGGGTTAATGGCGAAAACTTTAAGAACGCCATGGAAGCCGGCCTGCTCTACGGTCCATTTGCCGAGCGATTACCCAACTTCCGCTATGTGGATCCCAATAGCGTCCGCTTTGATTTTGGATATCCTGTCCGAGGATTTGAAGCCCCCTATGGACGTGCCCAGTTTGTATTCGAATATGATTCTGCCCAAATTCCCAATCCACCCAAAACATACGCAGCCTTGGCGCAATGGATCATTCAAAATCCAGGACGCTTTACGTATCCACAACCACCGGACTTTACAGGATCAGCGTTTATTCGCCAGGTTTTTTATGCGGTATCCGGAGGGTTCGAGCAGTACATGCGCGGGTATGACAAATCCTTATATGAAAAAAAGGCTCCGCTGCTCTGGACGTATCTCAATCTCATCAAGCCAGCGTTATGGCAGGAAGGCCGGAGCTATCCAAAAGACTCGGCGGCCCTGGATACCCTTTTTGGTCGAGGAGAAATCGACTTTGGTATGAGTTATCATCCGGCACATGCCCAAAGCAAAATCTTGGACGGAGACTATCCTAAAACCGTACGGACATGTGTTATGGATGACGGATCGATTTTCAACACCCATTTTACGGCCATACCCGATACAGCTCCGAACAAAGCTGGCGCTATGGTTGTTGCGAACTTTCTGCTCTCCCCCGAAGCTCAGCTCGACAAATTCGACCCCAAACATTGGGGAGACTACCCCGCTATCGACATCGCAAAACTTCCTCAAGATTGGCAGGAAAAATTCAGCGATGTTGATCTCGGGGCAGCGACTATGACACCCGAGGCGTTGGCCGCTAAAGGAGTCCCTGAGATTCCAGCCGGCTACGTCGAACCACTTGAAGAAGGCTGGAACGAACACGTTTTACACCAAGAATAAAACGGCCCCCTTCACCACAAGTCAATAATAAAACGGCCGAGCATTTCAGGATATTCCCGAAGTGCTCGGCGTTTTTATTATAAAGACCACAAAAGAGAGGATTCCCCTCCCGTATTGAACTTAGATTTTCAAAGCAGTCTTCAGATCTTCAACAGCGTCGACTTTTTCCCAAGTGAATTCAGGACGTTCGCGGCCAAAATGCCCGTAACACGACGACGCCTTATAGATGGGACGGCGCAGATCAAGGCGTTTGCTGATGAAGTAAGGACGCATATCAAAAACTTCACGCACAGCCTTGGTCAATTCTTCATCGCTCATTTCGCTCGTTCCCTGCGATGTAACAAGGACGGAAACCGGGTCAGCGACGCCGATCGCGTATGCGATCTGGACTTCGCACTTTTCACAAATTCCCGTAGCGACTACGTTCTTCGCGACATAGCGCGCCATGTAGGCTCCGGAACGGTCCACTTTGGAGGGGTCTTTCCCCGAGAAAGCACCACCACCATGGTTCCCCATTCCACCATACGTATCTTGAATAATTTTACGACCGGTCAGGCCGCAGTCACCCAGCGGGCCGCCGATGACAAATCGACCGGTCGGGTTGATATAAATCTTCGTGTCTTTCGACAACATGTCTTCAGGCAATGCACTCAGGATAACTTCCTTCTTGATAGCATCGACAAGATCGGCATAAGCAATATTTTCATCGTGCTGCGAAGACACAACGATGTTATCGAAGCGTACCGGTTTACCGTCGATGTACTCGACAGCAACCTGTGTTTTGCCGTCAGGGCGCAAGAAATCCAGCACATTGTTTTTGCGCACATAGGAAAGACGGCGGCTCAGTTTGTGAGCATAGTAGATGGGAGCAGGCATCAAGGTGTCAGTTTCATTGCTGGCAAAACCAAACATCATCCCCTGGTCACCGGCACCCTGTTCTTCAGGAGCCTTACGGTCAACGCCTTGAGCAATGTCAACGGACTGTTTGTCAATAGACGAAATGACAGCGCAGGTTTCCCAGTCAAACCCCATGGCCGAACTGTTATACCCCACTTCCTTGACGGTATCCCGAACGATTGACGGGAAGTCTGCGTACGCTTTCGTGGTGATTTCACCGGCGATAAACGCAACCCCAGTCGTAATCAAGGTTTCGCAGGCCACGCGGGCATCAGAATCCTGCTCGAGAATGGTGTCGAGAACGGCGTCAGAGATCTGGTCCGCAACTTTGTCAGGATGTCCTTCAGTCACGGATTCGGAAGTGAACAGATAACGGCCTTTCTTGCTGATCATAGAGTATTCCTCCACAGTGTTAGTAGGCGCGAAGTCAAAAGACGACTTCACACATGCTTTACGTGTTTATTGACACTCCACCGTCATGCCGGGTCGGACAGAAGGTCATTATTGAGCGCCATATTATCGATAAGTCTGGCCTTTTCGAAAAAAACCGCTGCAGCGATTCGCGCAGGCCCCGTTATGGAAGCCAACGGCTGCAGGGTAAATGGATGAAAAACTTCCAAATAATCAATACGTCCAAGCGACATGCTACGTTCATAATATGCTTGCACGTCAGCTACGAGTTGAGAAACATCGGTAACACCGTCTGCGACACGAGTCGCAGCCATGGTCAATCCTGCATAGATATTGACCGCTTGACGGCGTTCCTCCGCTGCCAAATTGACGTTGCGAGAACTTAATGCAAGTCCATCGGCTTCACGAACAATAGGGCATCCAATCAATTCAACCGGAATATTGAGTGCGCTCACCATCCGGCGAAGAATCTGGAGCTGTTGCCAATCCTTTTCTCCAAATACCGCAAATTGCGGCATCGCCAGCATAAGCAACTTCGTGACTACAGTTGTCACTCCGCGAAAATGTGTAGGCCGGGTTTTTCCACATAATCGGAGAGCCATATCAGGAACATCAACCCACACAGGGCTTCCATCATCATACATATCGAGCGGTGTCGGCGCGAAAAGCACATCGACTCCTGCTTGCTCCGCGACGGCAACATCGTGCTCAAAATCACGGGGATACCGAGACAAATCCTCATTCGGTCCGAATTGTGTCGGATTCACAAACAAACTAACAATAACTTTGTTTGCTCGATCTCGAGCGTGCTTCATCAGACTCACATGTCCCTGATGAAGATAGCCCATCGTCGGGACGAGCCCGACATTGACTCCCTGGCTGCGCCATTTCCATGCCGTCACCTGGAGATCAAGGGGAGAATGATAAATTTGCATAATCTATATCTGCTTACAGAGTCCTACTATTGCTTGCTCACTCAAGGCGAAACAAACTAAATCACGTTATCCGAATATACTCATACAGGCTTTACCCGAAATGACCTCTGCTGTCCACAGCAAACCATGATTTTCGAATCTGCCCATAAAAAAGGTCTCCTTGGAAATGAGTCATGGCTTCATAATTTCGTGATCAATGTCTATTGTCTCGTATTTTCAAAAACCAAAACAAACTTCCCATATGTACGATCCAGAAAATTTACGCCACATAACTAACTATAATCATAATGTGTTAGCTCAATGGTGAAGTATTACCACCATGGCATGGTAAACGAAGATGACAAGATACGAGTGATACGGGGAAACCGATGAGAAAGACTAGAATGGCGTGATCAGAGACAAAAAATAGCGCGGAAGAAAATGTATCTTCCGCGCTTAGATGATAAAAATAGTGTCGTGTGTGGCTACGATATAATTAAGCGTTGGTCTCGAAAAGATTTCCGGGACCGCTCATGAGAAACCGAAGTTCAAGGGGAGTCACCACACTCTTGGAAGAACGAGAAGGTGTCGCGTTCATTGGTTGCCGCGGGATGGGAGCGATTTCGGCTTTACGGCTAAAATCTCCCTTCAGAAGAGAATTAACTTCATCATGGCTAACAATAGAATTCATAGGATTCGGCATTTTCTTCCCACCTCCACGTTCTTTCCCTTTTTAAAGCTAGGATCATGCCAATATGGGAAACGCGCATTTATTGCGAACTTAACAGTGTTCATTGCGGTCTTTATAACCCTATCGATCCTTAAGTCTGTCGGGTTACCAAGTTATTTCGCGAAATATCGTGAATTCACGGCAATAATTGCACCCGAGTATTAGTCATATCGTCCAGCCCCATGGTTTCTTTAGGTCTGTCAGACAAGAAAGTGGGCAAATTTTGCCCACCTTGTTGTGCAGTGCATTTTACTGTCCGCTTTTCGTCAACATCAGGAAAATCTTACTACGGGGTTGTGGACACGGAGTTAAGCCACTATGTTGGCTAGTAAACAGGAGACGTGAATGAGGCATATTTGCTGGACGGTATGATACGAAATAATTTTTTCATACGTTGAGAACGCAAATTGTCCACTACCAAAAATTTTCCAGCACGTATGAAGCTTAGATTGACTCTATATCGATATATCGAAGCCTACTCCAACCTGAAACGGTGGCATTCAACAAATGGCTGGATGTCAACGGCTCAACTTGAACAAAGTCATGTCATTTCAAACATGGCTTAACCGACACTCCACGTTGTTATAAATAGGACCAAGTTTCTTTCTAGACAGCAGCTTGGACATTATTGATGATCCTGACCTGAATCGAGCAAGCAAATTTTATCTAAATGTTATCGATTTGGGTCCTCCCCAAAAGGAAGGGAGCTTATGAAGACAAGATGCTATGGTCATCCCAATATATCCTGTTCGGCTTGCAGGGATTATGTCTCTCCATGTGATGACGAAACCAAAGGCCCTATAGTTGATTATGCAGGTGGCGCAGATTTTTTATTAGATGTCGAGTGGAGTCCTTCGTTTTATATATCGGTAGTGCAAGCAGCTCACGCAATCTGTAAACAACGCGATGCCCAGTTTTTATTTGTCTTTTGCCCGATGTTATCTCATGTCAACTCCCCGTCTCCCCATGAACAATTTTTACGTTCTATACGTTTTGGCAATCCAAACCTTGGCCCAAACTACGTTGGAAACCGCCTTGAATACTTGCGCACCTGTTCAAAGATCCACCAGACGATCTTCGGAGAACTCAACACGTTTAATAATGAGTATATTCAAGATATTTTTTCGGATGCAAATCTTGGCCGAGATGCTAATGGTCTTCCATTTCAGGAGGACTATTCTAGCCGCTGGGTTAATGTCATAGCGGGACACCGACTAACAACAGGGCAATCCTCTCAATTTGATCGAACTCTCCATATGTTTGGAGCCTCAGAAGTTTATGGCTTGGTTTGTGAGGATAACCACACCATTTCGAGCTTTCTTCAACACAGATTTAATGAGCACCATAATAACAATACTCAATCTCCGATCTGGCGAGTACAAAATCATGGAGTACGAGGGAGTAGATTGAACTGTAATCTCATTCGAATATGGCAAGCAGGAATTTCTCCTGGAGATTTTGTAATACTTTTTGATAATACAATTTCTCTTCCACAAAAAAACAGAACGCATGGATATAAGTTGATTGATACAAGATCAACCGACATGAAAGCATACAGCCGCTACAACATTCCAGTTTTTGACGCTCGTAATATTTTTGAACGCCCACATAATCACGGTGAAATTTTTGTTGATCGGGGACATTTCTCATACAAAGGAAATGCAGTTATAGCCGATACTTTGTTCAATCACATTATTCATCAAATCAACGACAGAAAATCGAAGACAACGACGGCAGTCTCTCCCCTCCAGAAGAGGAAACCAGACCTCTCAGGGCTCTCTCATCCAAACCTTCAGATATATCTTGATTTCTTACGCGGGAAGGCAATTAAACCTACAATCTCTCCGTGCCGTATTGGAGCAACTGTAATCAATGCGAATCCCCTCACGTGGGGTCATGTACATCTCATTGAAACAGCGGCTGGGATGGTAGACCATCTGTATGTGTTCGTCGTCGAAGAGAATCGCTCATTCTTCTCTTTTGACATCCGGTTTAAGCTTGTCAAAGCAGGTGTTGCCCATATCAACAATGTTTCAATTCTTCCATCCGGAGAATTCATGGTTTCTTCAGAATCGTTTCCAGAGTATTTTAATAAAGAAGCCTGCCAACATGTACGTATTGACGCAACACGTGACATCCTTCCTTTCTGTATTCACATCGCCCCCTTGCTTGGAATTAACCTCAGGTTTGTCGGGGAAGAACCATATTGTCAGATTACGAAACAACACAATGAACAACTCAAAATTATTTGCCCGGAATATGAAATTCAGGTTATTGAAATTCCACGCATAGCACGCCATGATAAAATTATTAGTGCGTCTTTGGTTCGTCGCTTTTATAGAGACAAAGACTGGAAAAACCTTTGTCAACTTGTTCCGCAAGTAACCTGGGACTATTTGAAGCAGACGGAGCAACTGTAAGCTCTATGATGACAGCTTATTTACGGTTAGAAAAAGAATTGTTTAAAATCAGCTCCCCTTGTGTCGCCCGGCATGCGCGCCAAATGAGCTTGGAATGCAGCAGAACAGCATGAAAATATGTTGTGATAACGGACTCAAAACACAATCCCCTCGTAACTGCCAATATTCTGAAGCGACAATTTAATGTCGATACCCGAACACAGTCTGAGAGAATGATATTTCACACCTCAAAGTTGGAAAGAAGTGGCACGATGCGACGGCATTTATTGATTTATTGTCGAGATTGGTTGTTGGCAGGGATGTCAGCGATTCCCTTAATAAACATTCCGTCATCAGCGCATTTCAGGTCATATTTTACACCAGCACATCATGGGACTAAACACCTAGTAAAATTTATTTACCGCCTCGGCTATGAAGAAAAGCGTTGACATCGAGTTTAACAACGGCTTTTTTGACATCTTTATATGATTCAACAGCACGCTGTGGTCTGTGCAGATCATGCGGCCATAAGAAAGTAAAAAAGCCGGCATGATTGATTGTTGAAATCATCGGAGCATTTTGACTTGTATAAAACATGACATCATTCGTCTCGTCGTATGGTGTTTCTTCCGCGACGCTATCGAGTTGAAAGATATCAATCTGTTCAGCTCCGGCAATGGTAAGCTGGATGTCGATAAATCGGCGATGTCCTTCGATACGGCAATCTTTTTCCAATTTGGTCTCAAATTGCATAACACGACAGAAGGCGATATCGCTTTGAATAGAATATTCTCCTTCCGGTGTATCAATATTCAGCCCCAGCACCATTTCGCAAATGCTCTGCCAAAGCTCGCCTGAACCATACAGAGAAAGGTTCTTCAAAGAATCATAGATCATATCGTATTCCTCAAATGCAATCAGATGGTTAAAACTTCAAACCCAGCCTCACAGGTAACTTGAAATTCATAGTTTCTTTAAAAGTTCAAAAGAACAAGGAAGGCGCAAACCTCCCTGATACTCTGTAGCAGGATCAGATGCCAGCGTTCTTCAAAACGCCTATGGGATCGGTCCCCCCAAACGTCGATCTCAAGATGATCATTACCAATTAAGCATGTTTCGTTTAAATAATTATAAATAGTCGAGTGGACATTTTAAGACAAACAACATGTCAACAGCAAGGAAAACACACTGATCCTGCTACAGCAGTTTTGCTTCTGAATAAAGCCGAATTTAAATAAATGCCGGAGGCAATTTCCGGTCTTTGAACGCACGAAAGCCCGAACTTTCATCAAGTTCGGGCTTTGTGTTGCCGTGTGTGGCAGTGGAAATGAATCCTGGCGACGATCTACTTTCCCACGGTTAGAACCGCAGTATCATCGACGATGGAGGGCTTAACTTCCGAGTTCGGAATGGGATCGGGTGTACCCCCTCCTCCTTGGTCACCAGGAAATATTGGTGATATATAAGTAAAATAAGAAACAGGATAGTTTGAAGGAAAATAAGTCGAACGACTTATTAGTACCGCTTTGCTAAGTACATTGCTGCACGTACACATGCGGCCTATCAACCGAGTCATCTTCTCGGAGTCTTCAGGGAGATCTTATCTTGAAGCAGGCTTCCCGCTTAGATGCTTTCAGCGGTTATCCTTTCCGAACGTAGCTACCCTGCGATGCCGCTGGC